>JAAZFJ010000177.1 GCA_012511795.1 Syntrophomonadaceae bacterium | reverse complement strand
ATGCGTTTGCTTCAATTAAAAAGTTTACCACCTTGGCAGTTAAAAGTAAAAAATTCCTTTTAAGCTGCGGAAACCTGACGCCTCACGCCTTTACCCCTTTCCCCTTTACCCCTTTCCAACCTTTCAACTTTCTACTTTCTGCTAACCAATTAGCCAACCTGTGGATGCGTACCTTTAGTGGCGCATACCCTATAGGGCATAACCCTCCGGGTCACAGGCAGGCAGGCAAATAGGGTACGTTCCCAACTGTCAATTTTTTCCTGGTGAAAGATTGGGCGATCATGGGAGTATAGATTTACGAGAATATAAACAGGAGGTTCGCCCATGAAAAGAAATGTATTCGTAGTTTTTATTGTAGCGGTTCTCGTCTGCGCCTTAGCGGCAGCGGCCTGGGCCACTGAACCTGTTAAGCTAGTGGTTAACGGCCAGGAAATCAAACCCGATGTATCACCGCAGATCATCGGCGACCGGACCATGGTGCCGGTACGCTGGATCGCAGAAGCATTGGGCGCAAATGTGGAATGGGACGCCCAGACCAAAACGGTCATTATCACCACAAACAAAACAGAAAATACCGAAAATGCTGATCTTAAAGCAGTGGAGAAATTAGTTGCAGACTTCGGCAAAACATTAAAAAATGTAGCCCTGGTAGCCCCTGAGGATGTGGCAGCTAAAAGCATAAAAGAAAACTATGCTGCTTATGTATCCCCCGCGCTTTTGGCCCAGTGGCAAAAGGATCCCCAGAATGCTCCGGGGAGAGCGACTTCCAGCCCCTGGCCGGAACGTATAGAAATTACTGATACCGAAAAAATATCAGATTCCAAATACCAGGTCCAAGGTGAGATCATCAAAATGACCAGTGTGGAGATGGCAGGCGGTGGCTATGCTGCCAAGAGGCCTGTAGTTCTGGCTGTGGAAAAAGCCGACGGCAAATGGGTTATTACAGCGGTAAAGCTGGATGCCTATGAGCAGGCTGACCCCACACTCTACAAAAATATGCAGTATGGTTTCAGCTTCGAGCTGCCTGAAAGCTGGAAAGGTTATATGCTCATATCCGATCAATGGGAAGGCTTTGCCGTAGAAGCTTCCAGCGATGTGCCAGCTCAGACCGGTCCGCTGTTTTCGATCCGCCATCCCCAATGGACAGCGGAAAACCCGCGCCAGGACATTCCCATTATGGTATTTACTTCAAGCCAGTGGAGCGCTCTCCAGCAAAGAGAATTTGGTGTGGGCGCAGCTCCGGTGCCGCCAAGTGAGTTAGGGCGCAACAGCCGGTACGTATTTGCCCTGCCCGCCCGTTATAACTTCGCATTTCCCACCGGTTATGAAGAAGTGGAACAGATTCTGGCAGGCAGCCCGCTTAAGCCCTTGGAAAAATCCGTTATTGCTCCAGATTTAGCTGAAAAGATCATCAAAGACCGAGCTGACAAGCTGATCCATGCACTAAAGACCAAAGATGCCGCTGCCATTGCCGCTTTCGTCCATCCGGCCAAAGGCGTGCGCTTTACCCCCTATACCTATGTTCAGCCAGTGGATGATCAGGTATTCAGTCAGGAAGACTTCCGCGGTTTTTTCGAAGATGAAAAGGTATATCTGTGGGGACATTTTGACGGCTCCGGGGATGACATCAAGCTGACGCCCGGTCAGTATTATGAGAAATTCATCTATGACCAGGATTATATCAATGCCGAAAAGGTTGGTTACAACCAGGTGCTCAGCAGCGGGAACATGCTGGAGAATCAATTTGAAGTTTATGATGATCCCATCGTGGTGGAATACTACTTTTCCGGATTCAATCCCGATTATGCCGGCATTGACTGGAGAAGTCTGCGCCTGGTTTTTGAACCCTGGGAAAACGACTGGAAACTGGTAGGCATCATCAACAACCAGTGGACAGTATAAAGATTCGTATTCAGTGAAACCGATTGCTTATAGACAATTTAGGCAGGCTGCAATCAGCAAATTCGATTGCAGCCTTTCGCGTCCCGCCGTCAACTTTTGTTAAGGAGAATGTTGTTGTTGCCGCTGTTTAGTAATTCTCCATCTTTATTTCCCTGGATGATATTTTCGTCGCCGGAGATCACAATATCAGTGCCCTGGTTTTTCTTCAAATAGTTGGCGATAGCAATAT
>JAAZFJ010000176.1 GCA_012511795.1 Syntrophomonadaceae bacterium | reverse complement strand
AGGGGGATGACAGATGAAAGTAGAGGGGAAAGTTGCTGTAATAACCGGCGGAGGAACCGGAATAGGGAAAGCTGCCGCAATCTCATTGGCTGCAGAGGGGGCAAAAGTTTTAGTTACGGGACGCCGCCCAGAACCTTTGCAGGAAACCGTCGCTGAAATTAAAGCAAAAGGGGGTATAGCACTAGCATATCCCGGTGATGTAACGAAGACTGAAGACATTATAGGTATAAAGGATTGTGCCAAAGAAAACTGGGGCCACCTGGACATACTCATAAACAATGCCGGTTCCGCTATTCGCAAACCTTTTATGCAGACTACTCTGGAAGAATTTGATTATATATATCAAATCGATCTCAGAAGCGTATTCAATGTTACCCAGGTTATGCTGCCGCTTATGTTGGAAAGCGGTGGAGGGAGTATAATAAATATAGCCTCTATTTTAGGTGTTTTGGGCAGTAAAGATTCCAGTGCATATTGTGCCATGAAAGGCGGGGTGGTCCAGTTGACCAAAGCCTTGGCAGCCGAGTTGGGTCCTGCGGTACGAGTTAATTGTATTTGCCCTTCGCACATTATAACGCCGATGCTGGAACCAATGATGCAGCATTTTGAGACAACAGGAAAAATAGACAAGCTGAACAAAATATTCCCCATGAAGCGGGTAGGCTATCCCGAAGATATGATCGGTTCTATTTTGTTTTTTGCCTCCGATGATTCAGCCTGGCTGACCGGTAATATTTTTATGGTAGATGGAGGGCTTTCCTGTTATTGCTAATTAAATTACGAAAGTAAAAATACTTTGTAATAAAAGCACCTTGGTCCGTAAACGGCGAGGTGCTTTTTAAACGTTTATTTAATTGACAAGTTATTTATAATCAATCCAGTTATTAGTTTGGGATAAAAATAAGTTGATTTTTGAGGCATCTTATCCCTTGCTTCAGCAACATCAACAATTTCTTCCACCCGGGTTGCATTTAGTAAAAATCCTAACTGGTACTGCTTGTTGTCAACTTTATTCTTAACCCAATCTGCACTGCGGCTGTAGGCTAAATTTTCCTGGCTGCGGCGTTCAACTTCACCTATACCTAAAAGCTGGTCAAGAATCAGATTATCCAAAATAGCAACATCAAGTTTTTTCCATGCAGGAGAATTTTGTTCCGGTAATAAGGAAAAAGCTTTTTCCTCATCTTTTAAGGTCAATAAGAAAAAATTATCTCCGTTATACATAACAAAAACATGTTGATCTGAACCTCGCATTGCCAGTTCATTCATTAAAACAGCCAAATCAATTTCTTCAGGCAGTTTATCCAAGGTGAAAAGCTGTGATAACTGCTCTGTAAAAATCTCAAAATTGAAGTTATCAATGTGGCCTGCAACACGGTGTGTCGGCAAAACCACCAAACCTTCATCATATAAATTTACCAGTGTAGTCATTATATAGTCATAATCATCAAACCCTTGTTCTGCCATTTCTTTGGCGTAGGCCAGTGCTGTCTCATAACGATGGTGACCATCAGCAATATATATAGTCTTCGATGCCATGAACTCAGTTATTTTATCAATCACTTGCTTATTGTCGATAACCCAAACACGATGAACCTCGTTAGCTTCATCAGTTATTTCCATGTCAGGTTTGCGATTGTACACTTCTGACAACAGCAAATTATCAATAAATTTTTGTTCATCTGAATATAAAGCAAAAATAGAACTGAAGTTAGACTTGGTGGCATGCATTAACTGTAACCGGTCAGCCTTAGGTTTGGATAAAGTTTCTTCATGGGGCAAAACGTTTCCTCTGTCATAAGGTTCTACTTTGACACCTGCCACAAAGCCGTTACGAAGTATCTTTTCGCCCCGATATTCGAATTCCTGCTGGTATAAGTAAAGTGAGGGATTAATATCATGAAGAAGAGTCTTATCCTCCATCCACTTTTCCAAATATTGCTGAGCTCTGGTATATCTATTATTTGAAGGAGTATCATGAGGAAAGGTAAGGCCCAGTTCCAGACGAATAATATTGCCAGGATTATTGGCATAATATCTAGCCTGAGCAGCGTCGTCTATTATATCATAAGGAGGAGTAACAACACTTGCCAGATCCTGGATTTTATCAGTATTATAACGAAGACCTTTGAATGGTATTATAGTGGTCATTGTTTTTTATAACCTCCTAGAGTTCATATTAATGTTTAAAATTGTAGTATAATCTATAGTTTAATGCAATTTATTTTAAAAAGTAAGCTTCTTGCTTACAAAGAGCAAAAGTGATTAAATTATTTACTATAGGAAATATAAGGAGTTAGTATTTTGCTTAATGATTATCATATTCATGCACTTTCTCATGGGGAATATAGACACACAATGGATTGGCTCAGTTTGTTTGTGAAAAAGGCCCAACAGGAGAAATTATCGGAAATTGGTTTTGCCGAGCATGATGAATTCAGACATCTAATAAGTTTTGACAATATCCAGCAGGTAAAAGAACAGTTTCCCGAGATAAAAATAAAAACCGGCCTGGAAGTAGATTATATACCTGGAAGGGAAGATGAAATCAAGCTTATTAAAGCCAGTCAAAATTGGGATTATCTTATTGGTTCAGTTCATTTTATTGACGGTTGGCCTTTTGATCACCCTGATCATAAAGGAAAATTTACTGTCAGCGATATAGATGAGATTTATTATAAATATTTTATGCTGGTCAAACAGGCAGTAGAGACAAATTATTTCGATGTAGTCGGTCATCTTGATCTGGTTAAAATCTGGGGTAACAGACCACTGACGAAAACAATGTTATATTATATTACACCGGTTTTAAAAATAATCAAGGATTCCGGAATGGCAGTAGAAATTAATACCAGTGGCCTGCGAAAACCAGTTAAAGAAATATACCCTGCACCGGAAATTATTACCCAGATGTACTCCATGGAAATTCCGATTTTGTTTGGTTCTGATGCTCATCATCCAGATCAGGTAGGCATGAATTATCAGGAAGCAGTTTTGCAAGCAAAAAGGGCAGGTTACCATGAAATCGTCATTTTTAGCGACAGCAAAAAACAAACAATTAAATTTTAGTAAGTATTAAATTAAGGAAGGCGAAAAAAGTGGGCAGTATAGCAATGTTGATAATAGCTCTGGGAATTATTCTTGCCGGAGCAGAGGTTTTTGTAAATGGCATTGAATGGTTGGGGAAACGATTAAACTTATCTGAAGGAGCAGTAGGAAGTGTTTTAGCTGCAGTGGGCACTGCCCTGCCCGAAACCATAATTCCTATCATAGCTATTTTGTTTGGCCATGGACAGGAAGGGCATGACATAGGTATCGGAGCAATACTCGGTGCTCCCCTTATGCTAGCCACCCTGGCAATGTTTGTGGCTGGCATATCGGTAATCATTTTTAGAAAACGGCGCGCGCATGGTACCAAGGTGATGGCAGACTACTCTACAATGTCCAGGGATTTAAGCTTTTTTATTATCGTGTACATGACGGCAGTATTAACTGGCCTTATACCCCCTGCATTCAGGGCGGTCCAATTGATAATTGCGGCTTTGTTGGCAATATCATATTTTTGGTATGTTTACCAAACCGTTAGCCAGGAAAGGGATGTCAATGCTGACCATGAAATTCCGCCCTGCTATTTTGATCGCAAACATGCCAAAATGTCACGGATTTATCTGCAGGTCTTGTTCGCTCTGATCCTTATTATAGTTGGTGCCAATATATTTGTTGAATCTGTAAAAGCAGTAGCTCTTATTTATGCAGTGCCTGTATTTGTTTTGGCGATTATTATTACACCTATCGCAACAGAACTGCCGGAGAAATTCAACAGTGTAATTTGGATATCAAGAGAAAAAGATACACTGGCACTTGGTAATATTACTGGGGCAATGGTTTTCCAAAGCTCTTTAATCCCAGCAATTGGTATAATACTAACCGACTGGCAGCTTACTAACAGTGCTTTGCTGTCTGCTTTATTGGCACTTTTGTCAGCTGGCATAATTCGGTATGAATTAAAAAGCAAACAACATATTAGTGCTTTATATCTAATGACAGGAGGCTTGTTTTATGCAATCTTTCTGTTCTCAGTATTTCAGGGAATAATAAGATAGTTTTAAGATTAAATAACCAATTAAAAAATGCATAAATAAAAGCCGGAATGATCCGGCTTATTTATGTTAATCAACTGGCTTCCTGCAAAGTTTTTGGGAGTATTGCTTTTTTCTTTTCATAGTTCTTATAGGCAACTTCCCATCTGACTTCTTCGTTTTGCCGTTTATTCACTAAAAAATGATGCAGTCTTTTATGTCTTTCCCGTGCATGCTTTTCCACAATTACCAAGGCAACATATAAACAGGCAAATAATCCACATTTGGCAATCAGATATACTGCGCTATATACTAAGAATGTTTGTTGCAGTTCTGTCATAAGAATCTCCCCCCTCAAATTGAATGTCAGGCCAGCGAAGGTTTTTAGAATTCTTCCAGATATACTTTTTGGAAAACATAAAGGATACTAATAGTACCAGTTATTAGTGTTAAAACAAGCGCCGCTGCTGCTAATAACCAAATCATATATTCCCCCCCTAAATAAGTATGCAGTTAATATAACAACATACAAATATGTGATGTTAACAACATAATAACATCACATATAAATTCAAACAAATATGAAAATTCATTATATTTAGTGAAAATAGGAGATATTTTAAGAGATATAATCAAAAACTAAAAAGATGCAAAAAAATAATCTGGATGATTGTTCATCCAGATTATCTAATAAAAAATAATTACTTTAAGATTCTTCTTCATCTTCGGCAACTAACTGCCCGCCTTTGTTTTCAAAATGAGTACGCCATTCCTCCAGATACTCTTCAATTAACTTTCTAACCAGTCTTGATTTGGTTGTAGCCTGATCCGCACAGGCAAATCGAAGAGCTCGATCTACATCTTCAGGAACTACAACAGATATATATTTCACTGTAATACCCCCATTCGATAAACTTTCCGTACGTTATCTTACTTATATTGTAGTATTTGTAGCGTAACAATACAATTCGCTTGTTACATTTTGCACTAAACGATGTGTGCTTAGTATAATCATCGGTTTAATAAGACTTGGCCTTGTTATTGTTATCACAATTTAATTAATCATTGTAATCTAAATAAGTTGTTAAACTAATATAATAGGCGTTTTGCAAGCTGCAATAATATTAATATAATTTAGTAGCAAAAAATATTTAAACCCAGTATGTACAATTATACCAAATAAAAAGCATTATAATCAACAAATAGTTAATAACAAGCGAAAGTTATTAAGGTGCGAATATAACAGCATACTATAGCCTTTTGTAATTTCTTGACTAGTCAAATAAATACTGCTAGCTTAAATACATTGAATAGACGGAGAGGAGATAGTTATTATGACACAGGAAAATCCTTATGACATTGCTCATCAATTAGCCAAAGCTATTACTGGTAATGAGATTTATAAAGAGTACATAAATGCAAAAAATCAAGTTGAACAAAAACCGGAACTAAAACAAAAAATTATTGGTTTTCGTGCTAAACAATTGAAACTTAACCAACAGCATTTTATTGGTGCAGAGGTACCCGCTGAACTGGTTAATGAAGTGAGCCGTGAATTTGCAGAATTAAATACAAAAGCAGCCATAGCAGAATTCTTTCAAGCAGAAGCGAAATTTGTTCAACTTTTTAATGATATACAGGAAATTATTCAGAAGGCTGTTCAGGATGGATTTCATGAATAAATTACGTAAGATAGGATTATAATGCTGTTTTAAGATAGTAATTATGTTATAATGCCGATTATGTGAAAGGAATTTTATAATGAAAAAATCATGGATATTAATATTTGGTATATTGCTGACCTTATCCATTATAACTAGCGGTTGTGATAAAGATAAAGTGGAAAATAAGGTAGGAGAAGTAAATGGACAGGCTATTTCATTATACGAATACAATGCTCACTTAGGGTTTTTGCAATATTATTATGAAGTTCAGCAAGGTGTTCAGTTAGATGAGAAAAAAGATGCAAAGGTCCTAGATGCTTTAAAAAATCAAGCCTTTGACGATTTGGTGCTGAAACAAATATTATGGCAGCAAGCTGAAAAGGAAAATATTTTTATCGAAGAAAAAGACATAGATGAAGAAATAAACAAAGCTATCGAAACCCAGGGAAAAGAGAGTTTTGAAAAAGTCCTGGAAGAAACGGGAATGAGCCAAAACCAATTACGTGATGAAATCAAAACCGAAAAGATTTATTCTGAATTGCAAAACAGAGTTACAGAAGATGTAAAGATTAATGATGAAGAAATAAAGCAGTACTATGATGATAATTCTGATTTATTTAAAGAAGAAAGCGGAATGGAAATAGCTCACATATTAGTCGATACTGAAGATCAGGCGAAGGAAATAATTGTCATGTTAGGTAAAGGAGACAATTTTGCGGAATTGGCCAAAGAATTTTCCTCCTGCCCCAGCAGTGCTGAAGGAGGAAATTTGGGACTCATAAATGAAAACAGTAATTACGTCCCCGAGTTTAAGGAAGCTGCATTAAAACTGAAAGCAGGAGAAATAACCAAAAATCCGGTAAAAAGTGCATTTGGTTTTCATGTAATAAAAGCAGGAGAAAAGAGAGAGGCACGTATCATTCCATTTGAAGAAATAAAAACTCTATTAACTTCGCAGCTTTTAGAAAATAAAAAAACAGAGATTTATTATAACTATTTACAGGACCTTCATAAGAAAGCAGAAATAAAAGATTTGCGCGACGATACTAAAGGAGAATAAAATTTCTAGAAAATCTGGACCTAGAGTTTAAAGCTTTAAAGCAATATTAAAATACTAAAAAACAAAATATCAGAATTTTTTATATTAATTGATAAAAAAAATAAAGGACTATAAAATTATTATGTCGAAAAGCAAAAGTTAATTTAAAAAAAGGGAGATTGGGGATGTCAAACTTGAAAAAAACTAAAAAGACGTTGGTTCTTATACTGGCACTTATTTTTATTGCCAGTATGGTAATCGGATGTGGCAGTCCGGCAGCACAGGACGATGAGAAGAATGATGATAAGGCTGCTGAAAAGTTTAAAGTAGGATTTATTTACATCGGTACCCCTGGAGATGCCGGCTGGACTTTCGCTCATGATCAGGGCAGAAAATATCTTGTGGAACAAATTCCTGAAATAGAAACTGTTTATTTGGAATTGGTTCCGGAAGGTGCAGATGCTGAAAGAAGTATTGAACAACTGGCCCAGGAAGGATGCAACATTATTGTCGCCAATAGTTTCGGTTACGGGGATGCGATGCTGGAAGTAGCCAAAAGATACCCGGAAATAACATTTCTCCATTGTTCTGGCCTTGAATCAGCTGAGAATGTGGGAACATTTTTTGGGCGTATCTATCAGGCTCGTTATTTAAGTGGAATGGTAGCAGGTGCTATGACCAAGAATAATACCATAGGATATGCCGCCGCATTTCCAATACCTGAAGTAATTCGTGGTATCAATGCTTTCACTCTGGGAGCACAGGCAGTTAATCCCGATGTTAAAGTAAAAGTTGTTTGGTCGCTGACCTGGGTTGATGCAGTACAGGAAAAAGCTGCAGCAGATCGTCTGATAGAAGCAGGCTGTGATTTACTGGCTCAGCACGCGGATACCCCGGCTGTGCAACAGGCAGCTGAAGCAGCTGGTATCTATTCAATCGGTTATAATAGTGATATGAGAAGCTTTGCACCAAATGCTAACCTGACCGGACCAGTTTGGAACTGGGGACCCTACTATGTCAAAACTGTTAAAGCAGTAATGGATGGTACCTGGAAACCGGAAGAATACTGGGGCGGATTGGAAGATGAAATTGTTGACCTGGCTACAATCTCTGATAAAGTTCCGGCTGAAGTTATAGCCCAAGTTGAAGCGAAAAAACAAGAAATGAGCAATAAGGAATGGGATGTCTTTACCGGACCAATTACTGACCAGGACGGTAATGTAAGAGTGCAGGAAGGACAAAAACTTACTGATGAAGAGATGCTGGCTTTGGATTGGTTTGTGGCCGGTGTAGAAGGAAGTCCTAACCCTTAATTTTGTTTTGCATTTGAAGGCGGCTTAATACGCCGCCTTTTGTTTTGGAGGATCAATTATGAAAAGGTTTCCTGTTATTGAAATGGATGGAATAACCAAATCATTTCCTGGGGTATTGGCGAACAATAATGTTAGTTTTCGAGTCTATCCGGGCGAAATACACGCACTGCTGGGAGAAAACGGGGCCGGCAAGTCAACTTTGATGAGTATTTTAGCCGGTTTATACAGGCCTGATGCAGGTTATATAAAGGTCAAGGGAGTCAAACACACTTTCAAATCACCTCGTAAGGCTTTAACTGCTGGGATAGGCATGATTTATCAACATTTCCGCCTGGTTAATAATTTCACCGTAGCAGAAAATATTATTCTGGGAACCAAGAACTCTATTGGTATGAACAGCAAAAAAATTGAAAAAGAAGCCTCCGAATTTGCCAGCCGTTTCGGCTTTGATATAAATCCGAATGCCAAGGTTTTTCAATTGTCACTTGGTGAACAGCAAAAAGTTGAGATTATCAAAATGCTCTACCGTGGTTGTGATGTTTTGATTATGGATGAACCCACAACGGTTTTGACTCCTCAGGAAGTAAAGGATTTGTTTAATACTTTAAAACTTATGGCCGCACAGGGCAAAGCGGTTGTGTTGATTACCCATAAACTGCATGAAGTAATGGAAGTAGCTGATTATGTGACAGTTTTAAGGCGTGGTGAAGTAGTTGGCAGCAACAGAATCGAAGAAGTAGAGGAGGCATCTCTGGCTAAGATGATGGTGGCACATGAAGTTGTTTATAACGAAGTGTCTCACCAGATGAAAGCAGGCAATACAATTCTGGAATTAAATAACATCGATGTATATGGAGATCAGGGCTATTTGGCGGTTAGAGATATCAATCTCAGTGTTAAAAGCGGTGAAATAGTTGCCATTGCCGGAGTGGCTGGTAATGGGCAAAGAGAACTAATCGAAGCAATTGCCGGCCTGAGAAAACTAAACAAGGGTTCCATTTATCTGGAAGGGCAGGAAATCACCAATCTTAATATAAGACAACGCTTAGCCAGGGGTTTAAATGTTGTGCCTGAAGACAGAATTGGCATGGGACTTGTATCTAATTTGAATGTGCTGGAAAATGTTATTTTAAGGACTTATTATAATAAAGAATTTTTGGACGGGATGTTTATAGATTATAAAGCTGTTCATACTTATGCCGAAAAGTTAGTGGAGGACTATAATATTTTTCTGTCTGATTTGAAACATCCTATTAATTATATGTCCGGAGGCAATTTGCAAAAGCTCCTGTTGGCAAGGGAGATAAGTCAGCATCCTCGTTTGCTGGTTGCCGCTTATCCATCCAGAGGCCTAGACATTGCAGCTGCAGAGTCAGTATATAATATTTTACTGCAGGAAAGAAACAAAGGAACAGGGATCCTGCTGATCCTGGAGGATTTGGATGATATTTTCCGTTATGCAGACCGGGTAGCGGTTATGTATGAAGGTGGAATAAAGCAGATACTAAATGTAGCCGATACAAATATTGATGAAATTGGGGCATTAATGCTGGGAACACAATATGCGAGGAAGTTGTCATGATAAAAACCAGAATAATAAAGCGTGAATATGATTCCCTGGCTATTAAGACAGCAGTCCCACTGCTAGCAATTTTACTGGCTTTATTAGTGGGTGGTCTGTTTTTATATTTTTCCGGGTATAACCCGGGAGAGACTTTTCTACGTATGTACAAAGGAGCTTTTGGCAGTAGTTATGCTATTTCTGAAACGATCGTTAAAGCTATTCCTTTAATGTTGGCAGGATTGGCTGTTTCACTGGCATTTCGCATGAAGCTTTGGAATATAGGAGCGGAAGGGCAAATTTACATGGGAGCTTTTGCTGCTTCCGGTGTAGCTCTAACTCTAGGTGATCTTAGTTCCTGGATTCTTCTCCCTTTAATGTTTATAGCCGGTTTTGCCGGGGGAGCTGTGTGGGGCTATATTCCAGGAGCTTTGCGTGGCTACTGGCAGGTAAATGAAACGATTACCAGTTTGATGTTAAATTATGTGGCTATATTTTGGGTTAATTTCTTAGTTTTCGGACCATGGAAAGACCCGGCCAGTAAAGGGTTCCCGCTGACTCCACGTTTTTCCCTGAACGGTTATCTGACTACATTAGGCGACAGCCGGGTACATATGGGTCTTATAATTGCTTTTATCATTGCCATTGTTTTTTATTTAATACTTAAATACAGCCGCTGGGGCTATGAAATCAAGGTAATCGGCGAAAGTCAAAATGCGGCACGTTATGCAGGCATGAATGTTGCCCGCAATATAATACTGGTTATGCTGATAAGCGGCGGCATAGCTGGAATAACTGGCATGATTGAGGTTTCTGGAATAACCCACCGTCTGCAGCAGGATATTTCACCAGGCTATGGCTATACTGCAATCATTGTTGCCTGGCTTGCAAGATTGAATCCTTTTGCAATAATTCTCGTAGCTTTTCTGTTTGGAGCTCTGTTGGTAGGTGGATTTGGAGTACAAACATTTGGTATTCCATATTCAATTGTTCTGATGTTGCAGGGAAGTGTACTATTTTTCCTCTTAGCAGGTGAATTTTTAATTAAATATAAAATCGTTCTCAGCAGGAAGGAGGCAAACTAATGGATATTAATGCAGTAACAGGACTTCTTGCTGCAGCGGTAGTTGCTGGAACCCCTTTGTTACTGGCAGCGTTAGGGGAACTTCTTGCTGAAAAGTCGGGTATTATCAACCTTGGAGTAGAAGGTATGATGCTGGTAGGAGCAGTGACAGGGTTTATTTTTACAATTATGACCGGAAATCACTGGTATGGTTTTCTGGCAGCTATGATTGGCGGAAGTCTGTTAGCGGCTATTCATGCTTTTATAACTATAACCCTTAAAGGGAACCAGGTAGTAAGCGGATTAGCTCTGACTATATTTGGAACGGGTATAAGCGGTTTTTTGGGTAAGGCTTATCAGGGGCTTACTACTGCTGATCCCGTTCATGCATATGCCATACCTTACCTAAGTGATATAAACGGCTTGGGCTCTGTTTTGTTCAATCATGATCCCCTGGTTTATATAAGCTTTTTACTGGCAATTATTTTCTGGCTGATACTGTATAGAACCAGATGGGGCTTGAGTATAAGAGCAGCAGGAGAAAATCCTGCCGCAGCTGATGCAGTAGGGATCAGTGTTTCTAAGGTGCGCTATTTTTGTACAATTGTGGGTGGCATGATGGCAGGACTGGGCGGAGCATATTTATCTTTGGTATATGCTCCCTCATGGCAGGAAAACATGACTGCCGGCAGAGGGTGGATCGCTGTAGCCTTGGTAATATTTGCCCTGTGGAACCCATTAAGGGCCGTTGTTGGTTCCTACTTATTCGGTGGTGTTGAAGCAATGACATTTGGACTGCAGATAGCAGGGATAAAAGTTTCATCCTTTTTCCTGCAAATGCTGCCATATCTTTTAACAATTATCGTGTTGGTTATAGTGACAATTAAGATGCGCCAGGAAGCAGGTGCTCCAAATGCCCTTGGATTTGCTTATGACCGTGAAGAACGATGAATCATTGCTTAAATTAAATAATTATATCAACAAAACCTAATACTAGATTAAAAACAGGACCGAATGATATAACAGGAGGAAATGTTATGTTAGAGAAAAGAGTTTTAAGCCGGGTATTGGAAGAAGCAATGAAAAAAGGCGGCGACTTTGCTGAGATATATGTAGAAGAAAAGACAGTCAGCAATATTTTTTATGAAGATGATAAGATAGAAAAAATCAACAGCGGTCGGGAAAAAGGTGCTGGTATACGTGTAATCAAGGATGGCAGCACAGCTTATGTATATACAAATGATCTATCAACTGAAAATTTATGTGAGGCAGCATCACTAGCTAATCATGCTGCTGAATCCGGACAAACCTTCAGCTCCCCTGAAATAAAGCTTAACTGCAAAAGCATAGACAATGAAATAAAAATAGGTCAAAAATCTGAAAAAGTATCTTTCGCGGATAAAATTGAACGGATTATTTCTGCCAACAGTACTGCCCGCAATTACAGTGAAAAGATACGCCAGGTTACAATCGTACTGGGTGATGTACATAAAGCTATCCAGATCGCAAATAGCGACGGTGAACTGGTAGAGGATGAAAGAGCGCGGGTACGTATGATTGTTAATGCAGTTGCTGCTGAGGACAATATTGTACAAACCGGCTATGAGTCAGCTGGTGAGATTGGCGGCTGGGAATTACTTAGTCGGGTTTCCCTTGATGAATTGGCTGCAAATGCTTCCGGTTTAGCTGTAAAGATGCTTTCTGCCCCACCGGCACCGGCGGGAAGAATGCCGGTAGTTATGTCAGCAGAAGCAGGAGGGACTTTGGTGCATGAGGCTTGCGGCCATGGTCTGGAAGCTGATTTGGTACAAAAGGGTTTGTCAGTTTATAAAGGTCAGATGGGTCAAAAAGTTGCAGCCTCAGGCGTTACTATAATAGATGATGCTACCATTGAACGTAAATTTGGCTCTTTCAGATTTGATGATGAAGGAATTCCAGGACAGAAAACAGTATTAATAGAAAATGGAAGACTTTGCGGATATTTGTATGACCGCCTGACTGCACAAAAGGACAATACAAATTCAACAGGCAATGGCCGGCGGCAATCATATCAGCATAAACCAATACCTCGTATGACCAATACTTTTATAGCCCCGGGAAAGGAAGATCCAAGTGAAATTATAAAATCCACTCCACAAGGTTTGCTGGTTAAAAAAATGGGAGGCGGGCAGGTTAATACCACCAATGGAGACTTTGTTTTTGATGTTCAGGAAGCTTATATTATCGAAGATGGAGAAGTTAAACATCCTGTAAGAGGAGCTACTTTGACAGGTAACGGACCGGAAGTGTTAAAAAACATCGACAGAATGGGCAAAGACCTGGGATTCGGCATAGGTACCTGCGGAAAAGACGGCCAGGGAGTTCCAGTTTCAGATGCTCAGCCAACAATAAGGATCAAACAACTTACGGTTGGAGGAACTATGATGTCAAACGGGCCGAGTATTAAGAGAATAAGACGCAAATAGGAGGCAGTTATGAATGAAGATTTCTTAAAAAGTGCCGGCATCATAGCTTTGGAAGCTGGTATTCGCAGAGGGGTAATGACCGAAGTTTATCTTCTGTCCAGCTGCCAGTTAAATATTGAAGTAGCCGATTCAAAAGTTGAAACTCTTATAGAAGCCAAGGAGAGGGGCATGGGAATAAGAATAATAAACGATGGCAAATTAGGTTTTGCTTATACCTGTGACCTTTCCGCGGAAGCCATTTTGGAGGCAGTTAATGATGCCTATAATATAACTTCCTATACGACCTTTGATAAATATAATCAATTGCCTGTTGGGCCTTATGAATACGAAGTAATGCAGCTATATGACCAAAAGATAAAAGAAACAACAGTAGAAGAAAAAATTGATATGGCACGGCAGATGGAAAGTGCGGCGCTAGCAGCGGATAGCCGTATATCAATCATTGAACGAGCCGGATATGAAGATACAGAATATATATCAGTGATAATGAATACAAATGGCTTGTATGCAAGCGGGCAGGGGAATTTCAGCGGGATGTATATTTATCTGGTTGCTGAAGAGAATGGTGATGCCCAAACTGGATTTGCTATGAGCTTGAAGAAATGGATTAAAGATTTAGAGCCCGGAGCAGTTGGCAGAGAGGCAGCTAAAAAAGCGGTTCGCAGTTTAAATGCCCGTACCATTAAATCGGCTAATCTGACTTGTATTATGGAACCTTACGTAGTAACGCAATTTCTTGGAATTCTTGCCAAAATGGTAGACGCGGAGACCGTTCAAAAAGGGAAATCTTTGTTTGCCGGAAAAATTGGCCAGGCAGTGGCTTCCGATAAGATAACTTTGATTGATGATTCAACATGGCCTGATGGAGCAGGCAGTTTCCCTTTCGATGGAGAAGGCGTTCCTGCACAGCGTAATCTGGTAATAGAGAATGGAATCCTAAAAACATTTTTGTATGATACATATACTGCTGCAAAAGGTGGTGTATCCTCCACTGGGAATGCACAAAGAGGATCATTCAGATCCCTTCCGGAAGCAGGTCCCTCGAATTTTATAATTCTACCGGGCAGCAATACTCTGGAAAGTTTAATTTCCGATATCAGTAAGGGTTTTTATATAACTGATGTTATGGGAATGCATACTACAAACCCGATTTCAGGCGATTTTTCAGTGGGTGCTGCCGGAATAATGATCGAGAACGGTTATTTGGCTTATCCGGTACGCGGTGTGACCATTGCCGGTAATTTAATAGACTTGCTGCAGGATATTGATGCGGTAGGGAGTGATTTAAAATTTTACGGCAGTAAAGGAGCACCTGCCATCAGATTGAAAAATTTATGTATTGGCGGAGAATAATAAGAGGGGAAAAGGGCAGTGGAGAATAAAATACTGGTAATAAATGGTCCTAATCTTAACTTGTTAGGCTTTAGAGAACCAGGCTTATATGGGAGTAAGAATCTGGAACAAATAAACAATGAATTAAAGAGCATTGCTGTTGAAAACCAGATTGAACTGGAGTTCTTTCAGTCCAATTGGGAAGGTGCCATTATTGATAAAATCCATTCTGCTTTCGGACAAGTGAAGTTCATAATTATTAATGCCGGAGCCCTGACTCATTACAGTATCGCTATTCATGACGCCTTGAAGGCAGTAGAGATACCAGTAATAGAAGTACATTTGACTAATATTTATGCTCGGGAAGGCTTCCGCCAAAAGTCTTTTATATCACCGGTTGCAGTTGGAGGAATATTTGGTCTGGGTCCCGATGGATATAAAATGGCTTTGCAAGCTGCTATAAATATGATAAAAAATAGAAATAACGATTAATCAGTTATTAATGAGGTGTTTGTAATCGAAAACAGGATCAGTGAATTAAGAAAACGCATGTCTTCACTAAATGTAGAAACTTTCTTAGTCAGCAAGCCTGAGAATATAAGGTATTTGTCAGGTTTTACCGGCGGAAGTGACGCGAAGCTGTTAATTACCCCACAGGATAAATACATAATAAGCGATTCACGTTATCGGGAACAAATCGTCAGAGAGAGTCCCGGTTGGTGTCCCGTTGAAGAGAAAAACTATGATAATAGTCAACTTGCCTTATTGACAGCCAACTTTTCCAATATGGGGTTTGAAAGCCAGTCAATCAGCTATGATACATTCAAATTAATGGAAGTTGATCTTAAATCTCAACTTCTGCCGTTAACCGACATGGTGGAAAAGGATCGAATTATTAAAGATCAAGACGAGTTAGAATTTATAAAAAAGGCTGCACAAATTGGTGATAATGTTTTTACTGATATGATAGACCAAATCAAACCAGGTATGAGTGAAAAAAAGATAGCCAATGAAATTGCTTATTTATTACGGGAAAGAGGATGCGAAAAAGAAGCCTTTGATTCCATTGTTGTTGCAGGAGAAAATGCTGCTCTTCCCCACGGAAAGCCCGGAAACAGGTTAATTGCAGATGGAGATATGATAACCATGGATTTTGGAGGCTTTTATCAGGGCTATCTGGCAGATATGACCAGAACAGTAGCAGTAGGAAAAGTATCAACTGATTTATATGATAAGTATATGGCAGTGCTTGAAGCTCAGGAATTGGGCATATCCCTTGTAAAAGCTGGTATCAGGTGCAAAGACCTGGATAAAGCAGTCCGTGACCGCTTGAAACTGCTGGGGCTTGATGATTTCTTTCTGCACAGTACCGGACATGGTGTAGGACTGGAAGTTCATGAGCAGCCTACAGTTTCAGCAAAAAGTGAAGCTGTTTTAATTTCAGGTATGGTAGTAACCATTGAACCGGGCATTTACATAAAAGGATGGGGAGGAATAAGAATCGAAGACACTGTAATTGTAAAGGATGACGGATGTGAAGTATTAACCCGTTCAGATAAGGCGATTCTAAAGATATAATGGAGGGATAGAATGATTTCAGTAAATGACTTTAAAAACGGTGTAACAATTGAAATGGAAGGTCAGGCATTTCAGGTTGTAGATTTCCAACATGTTAAACCAGGGAAAGGCGCTGCATTTGTAAGGGCTAAACTGAAGAATGTAAAATCAGGTGCAATTGTGGAAAAAACTTTCCGCGCTGGTGAAAAAGTACCACGTGCACATCTGGATAAGAGGGAAATGCAGTATTTATATAAGGATAATGACGGTTTTAACTTCATGGATAATGAAAACTACGAACAAATAAGTATCAGTGCAGAAGCAATGGGGGATGGTGCTAAATGGCTGCTGGAAAATATGAATATTGAAATATTGTTATTCCAGGGCAATATAATCGGTATAGAACTGCCCAACTTTGTAGAGATGAAAGTAATAGAAACTGAACCTGGTGTAAAAGGTGATACTGCTACAGGTGCTACGAAACTTGCAAAACTTGAAACCGGAGTGTCTGTTCAGGTACCTCTTTTTGTAAATGAGGGAGATCGTTTAAGAATTGATACTCGTACCGGGCAGTACATGGAAAGAGCATAAAAATTTACTCAAAATATTATAATATAGTTTAAAATCCTTCTTTAAAAGAAATAATAATCATAATTTGATTATTAGAATAAAGGAGGATTTTTTATGTTAGCAGACATCTCAGAAAAAGTAAGTTATCTCCAGGGGTTAAGTGAAGGATTGAATATCGAAGGCAATCCCCAGGGAAAAATATTAACCGGAATTCTGGGTGTACTTGACGAAATAGCCGATGATATGATCAATTTGCAGTGTGAATTTGAAGATTTCAAAGAATATGTAGAAAGCATCGATGATGATTTATTTGATTTAGAAGAAAATTTTATGAACGATGAAGATTTTGTTGAAATGGAATGTCAGAGTTGTGGTGAAGAAATATACTTTGAATCTGATCTGTTGGATGATGAAGATACGATTGAAATTATTTGTCCCCATTGCAATGAAGTAGTTTTTGTAAATGACGGTTCCTTTGACCACGATTTTGAATACATCCCCGGTGATCTGGAAAACCACCATATGTAACACTCATAACAGGGAGAAGTCCATAAGCAGATATGTGACTTCTTCTTTGTTTGTCGGATATATTCACGTGTAAACTTGAGTAAGTCCCAATCAATAAATCTCTGATCCACCAAATAGCAGCCCTATCTGTATGGTTCAGAAAACCTCGTTTTTATCAATTCTGATACCCAGCCTTTTTGTTTAATACTATCCTCAGTAACATTCAGGCATAGCCAAATGCTCCAACTGGTGCTTTTAAATCAGCATATTTTAAACTCCTGCTTGGCGGTCTACAAGGCAGGAATATTCCTCCTGGCCACCCTCTATTGTCAGAACATTAGTATTTAAGGTGTTTTAATTCAGTTTCCGGTATAGAAATAAGGGAATATCATATCTGTGTACATTTGTATTCATGGAATATTTTCCACTTAACTCCAATATTTATTTAAAGCAAGGGGGGGTTTGAGTGGCAGCAACAGATAAGGAAATGATAAAAAGGCAAATACTCCCTTATTTATCTCCGCCGCTGAAAAAGATTATTACGGAGCTAAATGAACAGCAATATTCTAACCTGGAGGAAATCCGCCTCAGGTCGGGACAACCGCTGGTTCTAAAAATTGGTGATAAGGATTATACGATAAATTTATCCGGGCAACTGGTTAATGGACTGAAAAATACCTATATGGTAACTGAAGATGACATTTACCGAACCATTGCTTCCATAAGTGACAATTCCCTATATGCATTTGAGGAAGAAATAAGGCGGGGCTTTATAACAGTTCCGGGGGGACACCGGGCGGGACTGGCGGGACAGGTTTTAATTGAAGGAAATCAGGTGAGAACCATAAAAAATTTTTCCGGCATCTGCTTTCGCATAGCCAGGGAAATCAAGAATTGTGCCAGTGAGGTAATCAGTGCTATAAATCCGGCAGGCAGTACGATTCGAAATACGCTGATCATTTCACCTCCCCGTTGCGGAAAAACAACTATTTTGCGCGATACTGCCAGGATTATTTCCAGTACCGGGCCCCGAAATGTAGTAATTATTGATGAACGTTCAGAAATTGCGGGTTGCTACCATGGTATACCACAACTGGATGTGGGACCAAGAACAGATGTTATAGATGCCTGCCCAAAGGCGTTGGGGATGATAATGGCAGTACGTTCACTGTCGCCGCAGGTTATCGTTACTGATGAAATTGGCCGCCGGGAAGATGTCGAGGCCATTCAGGAATGTATCAATGCCGGTGTAGCAGTTATCAGTTCTGTTCACGCCAGTGACTTGAAAGAATTAAACAGAAGACCGGTTATGAAAGATTTGGTGGAACAAAAGTGTTTTCAACTGGGAATTTTATTATCCCGGCGCAAAGGTCCGGGAACCATTGAAGAGATAATAAGGTGGGATTAGGCATGTGGATCAAAACCCTGGGAATATGTCTTATTATTACCGGATTTGGTATGTGGGGTTTGTGGGGAGCACAGCGCATAGATAACAGAGTTAAGCAGTTAAAGAATTTGAGGATAGCAATCGGGTTCCTGGAAAAAGAGGTTACTTATATGCAGACACCATTATCCCAGGCTATGAGTCGTACCGGACATTTTTGCGATCGCAATGTGGCAGTTTTGTTCAGAGAATGTGCCAGTTATCTGGGTAAAAAGTCGGGCATTACCGGAAATGAGGCGTGGGAAAAGGGCCTTAAAAAATTAATAGAAGAATCAGAATTAAAGAAAATTGACCTTGAATTATTAAAAACCGTAGGCCCGCAATTGGGATTGTCAGACCGGTTGGAACAGCAAAAGTTTTTTGCCTTGATCCAGGAAGAACTAAAGTTACAGGAGAAAGCCGCCCTTAATGAGGCAGAAGCGGGAAAAAAGTTATGGTCTTACGGTGGCTTTATTATAGGAGCAGTAATCGTAATTTTGCTTCTTTAAAGAAAAATTGAAATAAGGAGGCAGAGGCTATGATGAATATCGATATTATTTTCCGTATAGCCGGGATAGGAATTCTGATATCAATTCT
>JAAZFJ010000175.1 GCA_012511795.1 Syntrophomonadaceae bacterium | reverse complement strand
CCAAATGAAACAAGGTCTATGTAAAGATGGAAGACTACTTTGATATAGTCTCCATAAACTAGGACTTTTTCAACATATCTTTTTCTTTTTCCGCCTTTTCCAACTCACTCACCAGGGATGGCGAAGAGCAGGCTTTTCTTAATGGTAGACGTTGGGTACAGACCTTCCAGCATATTCTATTTGGCTTTGTTCTTATTTGTATGAAGAGGCACAGGTTTTATCGTTGAGGAGACAGTCTTTATTTTGGCAGGTATGGCGATTGCGGGAAACAGTGGTATAATTTGTATTGGAAGAAATAATGAATATTGCCGTTACAAGTGCAAACGACTTAAAGGAGTAAAACGTGGGAGTAGCAATAGACGTCGTAGCAGCCATTTTAATAAACAACGATAAAGTCCTTATCGCCCAACGTGGCGAAAAAGATCCTTTAGCAGGCTACTGGGAATTTCCCGGAGGCAAGATCGAGGCAGGGGAGAGTCCCGAGCAGAGTCTCATACGTGAGATGCAGGAAGAGTTCTGCATTGATGTTGAAGTTAAGGAATTCTTCGGAAGCAGCACATTTAAATATGAAAAGGGTACTGTCAGGCTGCTGGCCTATATTTGCAACTGGAAGGGAGGAGCAATCAGTTCCACCGTTCATCATGATTATACTTGGATAGAAATAAATAAATTAGACCAATACAACTTTGCACCAGCAGACCGGCCTCTGGTGGAGAAGCTGAGGACAGAGCATAAATATTAGATCAAACCCTTGTTATAATCGGGAGTAATAAATTATGTTATCATTCGGCCTGTACGAACAAATCATAAACAACATTATGCAGCAGCACCTGGATCAGATCAGCACCGAAATGATCATGGTGCAGACCGGCAAGATTGATTCAGCTGAGTCATCCAAGATTTTATCCGTTTATTTGGCATTAGTTATAAGAGATGTTTTGGATTATATAGATGGCGAAAATGGAGCCTTAGATAATCGCATTGCTCTTTGCAACAATTTGATCGAATATATCGCCGCGGCCATCGAAAAAGGTGCATCAGGCTTTAGACCCAGCTGCCAATTGGCTGATTTGGTCAGAAATAAAATTATACATACAGACGCGAAATTATTGTTAGCCCTGCTTGATAAAAAGGGCAGCAAAACGGTTCTTAACCCGCAAAAGGCCACACTCATTCGCCCCGATACCTCGATTGCGGAAAATTCGCTGTTTACCGGGGCCATACTGAAGGACTATAACTTCGGTTCCCTGATGGTGGGAGGCAGCAGCCCGGATAGCCTGGACCACCTCTTTGTATCCATTCAATCACTCAATTCCAGGGAGCTTACCTCTATAAGCAACCCGGATCATTATGATTATATTATTATAGATGAATTCCATCATGCCGCCGCTCCCTCTTACGAGGAACTGCTCACATACTATCAGCCCCGCATATTGCTGGGCTTGACCGCCACTCCGGAGAGGCCTGATGGCAAGAACGTTTTCCAATATTTCAATGGACGCATTTCCGCTGAACTGCGTCTGAATGAGGCCATAGAACGCAAACTCCTGAGCCCGTTTCACTATTTCGGGGTGACTGATACGGTAAGTCTGCAAAATGTACAATGGACAGCCGGTAAATACGATCAAAAACAATTGGACAATTTATATGTCTTCGAGTCCTCTCAGGCCCAGCGCCGGGTGGGCAACATAATTCGAGCTATCGATAATTATTGCACAGACAGATCGGATATTATCGGCCTGGGATTCTGCGTTTCCAAAGACCATGCCCGCTATATGGCCGATTGCTTTAACCAGGCGGGGATAGCAGCAGAATATTTGGTGGCGGAATCAGAAGAATCGGTGCGCAGTAGCGTAAGACAAAGGCTGGTTAATAAGGAAATAAAATTCATATTTGTCGTTGATCTCTATAACGAAGGCGTAGACATTCCGGAGATAAATACAGTCCTATTCTTACGGCCAACGGAGAGTTTAACCGTATTCATTCAGCAGCTGGGTCGAGGCTTAAGGCTGTGTGAAGGAAAAGAAGCCCTGACCGTGCTTGATTTTGTCGGCCAGGCCAATCGCAAGTTTAATTTTGAGGAACGGTTCAGGGCACTCTTGGCCCGAACCCGGAGAACGGTAGAGTATGAAATAGAACACGGCTTCATTCATGTGCCCCGGGGATGCTCGATTCAAATGGAAAGACAAGCCCAAGAATATATATTGGAGAATATCAAAAACACCATAAACAATAAGAAGAATATTAAACTGAAACTGATAGATTACTTTGAAATACATAAAAAGATCGATGCCCAAGAATTTTTCGAGGACTATCATGTTCAGCCCAAGGAGATATATTCCAGGCATTTCACTTTAAGCTCCCTGGCAGCAGAGGCAGATTTGCTTGAAAAATATTCGGTTGATGATAAGAATAACCGGATTGTAGCCAGCGCTTTTCTACGTTTGTCCAGCGCCAATTCCCGCCGCTGGATCACATATTTATTGGATATTTTGCCCAGGATCAAATCAAACCACGGTTATATAGAGGATAACTTATCCGGTATTGAACGAACCATGCTTACCATGTTCCATTATACGGTTTACGGCAAAGGGCTGGACGATTTGGACAATACCTTTTCAAGCATAGAAGCAGCCATCTACAACGTATCGGGATTATGCCATCAATGAAGAAAAGTTCCATTGGCAATCGCAGAGCATAACCAGTATAGAATCAACCACCGGGCAGAGATACATTAATCAACATCACAACGGGAACCGAGTGCTCATTTTTGTGAGGGATTATAAAAAGGACGGACAGGCAGCGGTACCCTACACATGTATTGGTTTAGCCGATTATGTAAGTCATTACGGCTCCGCCCCTGTAAGCATTGTATGGAAAATGCACGAGCCCATGCCGGGATTTGTGTTGAAAGAGGCGGCGACGGTGTAAGAACGACAATATTTTAGCTGAATGGTGAAAAATGGGATTACATACAGGAATAGGATGAGACAACATAGAAGTCATAAAACAGCAGGTTTATTTTGAAGACTGATTTGGAAACAGGTAGATAGCTGGCTAGAAGTTCCCTAAGGTCTAGGGGATTGAGGCTAATAATTAATTAATTATACGAGTTAATAAATCGTAGTAGTTAATTGCAGAAACGGGCAAAAAGGAGCTTAACAAGGCAAAAAAATATGTCTTGGAACTGGCCAACGAAATACGAATAGAGGAATTTTAACATGTTCGAGCTCATCGATGTAAAGTACCAAGAAGTAGTTGATATTCCCCATCTATATATAACCAAAGGGCAAACTGTCCTACTGGGTGCAAGCGGCAGCGGCAAAACTACTGTTTTAAAATTGCTGAACAAAATGATCTCACCTACCCAAGGTCGGATCTTATTTTGTGGTAACGACCTAAAACAACTCCCCTCTGTGGATCATAGAAGAAATGTTATGATGTTGTCTCAAAATCCTATCATGTTTGAGGGCAATATCAGAGACAACTTAACCATTGCTTTCAAATTTCAGGAAAGAGTAATACCTGGTGATGAAGAATTATATAAAATTCTTGGTAAAGTCCAATTAGAAAAGGGCCTTGACACACCTGTCAACCTATTGTCGGGAGGGGAAAAGCAAAGGCTTGCATTAGGCCGGATATTTCTTCTTGACCCATCAGTTTATCTTCTGGATGAACCTTCTTCATCTTTAGACCAGGATACTGAAGATAAGATAATCAAAATGGTTTCAGAACACATCAAAAAAGCCAATAAATCAGCAGTAATGATTACCCATTCCAAGTCCGTAGCAGAAAAATATGGAGACGAGATCATAGAAATGGCACAAGGCAAGATCTTATACAGGAGATTGAGAGATGAATGCAATAAATGATTTATCTATTTGGCAGGTTATGTTAGCCTATGTTTTTGTGCTGGTAGTGCTGGCAATTACTAGCATAAGGGGGATTGGCCGGGAGAAAGAGATATTGATATCCTCGGTACGGATGACCATTCAGTTGGTACTAACTGGCTATGTGCTGGTTTATGTATTTGCTAATCCCAGCCCTTTGCTCACTGCCTTAATAATAGTGCTAATGGAGTGTTTTGCCATCTATACGGTATTTAACAGATTTAAAGGCAGGTTGTCAAAGAAACTTAAGATAACTATTGCTCTTTCCATGTTAGTCGGCACTTTAGCCTGTTTGTTATACTTTTTGTTTATTGTGGTAAGGATCGATCCCTGGTATGATCCGCAATATTTCATCCCTATCGCGGGAATGATGGTTGGCAACTCCATGACAGGAATTGCGTTAGGGGTCAAATCATTAATCGACGGCATGTCAATACAGAGGAATCTGGTTGAAGAAGCCCTGATCCTTGGAGCAACACCTCAATTCGCAATGACATCCATTGTAAACAACACATTTGAAGCAGCAATAATGCCAACGATCAATTCAATGTTGGGTATGGGCATTATCTTTCTGCCAGGTATGATGACAGGACAGATTTTGTCTGGTACTTCACCCGCCACAGCGGTTAATTATCAGATTGCAATCATGCTAGGTATAATGGGGTCGGTTGCTATTACTGTTATTTTAATGCTTCAACTTGGGTATCGCAGTTTCTTCAATGAGGAAGACCAACTTGTATGAAGAATGGTTCAAAACTAGCGATAAATTACTAGATTCAGAATTAGCGGCTATATCATATATTGATATCGGAGAGTGATAATGATGATTAAAAGCATGCTTTCAGGCTTTGTTCGTCTTCATATCCTGCATCATGCTTCCTTGGAATCTATTTATGGAGTAGAGATTATTGAGGAGTTAAAAAGACATGGTTACAGGGTAGGGCCCGGCACCGTATACCCGGTTTTGCACCAGATGGAAGAGGACGGCTTTTTAATGAATACCCTTGAAGGAGGCGAATATGTAAAAGTTAGTAACAAAAAAACATCTGAATATCATTCCATCGATAAATCAATAAATTAAGGCATAAATAAGTTTGCTGGTTGTATTCGCAGTTTCCCACATGAATAAAAAAAGAGGTTATGCAATTATGTTAACAATCCATCACCATTATTTATCTTATGCCCATAAAAGAAAAAATGAGGCAGATCCCATCAAGGTTTTCCTTATCCAGGAGCAGTACCCCGAACAGCTTATTGGCCGCAGAGCCGGGGAAGGTATTTACGTGGGCAGGATCAACCCAGGTGACAACTCCGAGGAATTCCGGCAGCACATAGAGATTATGCTGCACCGCATCCCGGAAGACACTGATGTGGCCATTGTATCAGAACACCCCGGTAATGCAGCGGCCCTGGATCTGTACCAACAGCAAGCTGATCAGTATCAACAGCTACTCATTGTACGCTTGGGATATCATATACGGGAAAATACTAAGCAGATTACCAACTCGGTTGCTGTACTTACTCCCCATCAGGAGCCTATTATCGTGGCCCAGATTTCCTTTTCTACTGAAGACCAGATATTTCATGCCGAAGGAAAACTGCAACGTGGACAAGAGATCCATGTGTTTTCTAGTCCGCTGGGCACCATCGGGGTAATTAACTGCCATGATTATACCCATGCCGATGTCCTGCAAAAAATTTCCAAGCATAATATTGAAATCCTGGTGGTATCTTCATTCAACCCGGCCACTCGTCTTTTTCGGCAATACGCACTGGCCGATATTCACCGTTTTTCCTGTTTCGTTATTATATCCAACATAGCCAACTATGGCGGCAGCGGCGTTTTCGCTCCCTTCCGTTACAACGGACCCAAACGGGCTTCGATGAGTCTGGGCGGAGCCCTGGCCTATACCCAGGGAGAAACCAGAGCTTACCTGGAAGCAAACCTGCCTATCGCTGATCTAAGAAAACTCCGAGCTGGTCAGAGCAGTGGCATCAATTCCTATGAAGATTCCATCGCCTGGACCCCGATCTATCCAAGCGAAGAATATCGTGCCCAGAGCGAACCGGATTATGTCAAAAAGCTGCAGAGACCTGATTACCTCGAAAATGTGGACCTGAAAAGCGTCGGATACATCCCCTCCCATGAACAAGAGGAACTGAACATTGCGGTTGTTCAGTTGAAATGCATGGATAAAGAGGACTATATAAACAACTATTACTGTATATCATGTTCTGATAATGCACCCGGATTTATTAAAAAGGTTAAAAAACACCTGCAATTTGTATCCTGGCAATTGGAGGACAGCGGGCAGCAACTTGATTTTTTAGTTTTTCCTGAACTTTTTCTCCCCTTGAGCCTGGAGCCGGACTTACAGGCCTTCGCTCGTAAATTCAATACCATCGTTATCGGCGGGGTGGAATACGATCCTCAATCCGCAACCCTGGAAAGCCCGGAAATGGCTGTAGGGGCCAATCGCTGTTTTATTTATGTGCCAACCGGAAGCGGAGAGGTGAAGCGATTTGAATACCATAAGTTTACTCATTCCCAGTATGATGCCCTCCTTCCCCCAATTGGGGACTGCATTCCCGGGCATTTCAAGATGATCAGGGGAGAAAACCTGCTTCGTTTTACTTATGGTCAATCCTGGTCGTTCGGGGTATTAATTTGTTATGATTACAGCCATTTTGATATTATTCACCGCATTAACCATGATGAATATCATAGCATGCCTCTGGATATCTTATTTGTTGTAGCTAACAATCCTGATACACAGCTTTATGAACGCTGTTGCATGGCCGATAGCCACCGTTTTTATCAATATATTGTAATGTCTAATGTTGGCCAGTTTGGCGGCAGCGGAGTCTACGGTCCGGTAAAAACCCCAGGGAGACGACAAGTTCTGCTGAGCTCGGGAGTTGGAACTGAGAATATATCGATAAGCACTCTTCCTCTTGCTCAATTAAAGGAAGCCAGAATGGCCAGCAAACTTCCGCCCAGGAGCGATTTTCAGAATAAGCCGGGTATTTTCCAAAAGTAGGAATACTGTGAGGAAGCAAAGGGAAGTTCTTTTTGCTTCCTAATTTAACGTTAGCTTTAATGGACAAAAAGGAAGACTGTTGAAAAATATGGAAGCAAATGTGTGGAAAACGACGCCTACCTGTTCATGAAGGTCAGATATATCACAACAATCCGCTTAAAAATCGTAGTATACATCTTTACATAGAAAGGTGAATGAATTATGGCAAAATACCATTACACAAAAGTTGATGCTTTTACATCAGAAAAGTCCTTGGGCAATCCGGCAGCATGTATTTATTTGGATGAAAGCCAAGCACTATCCAATAGTGAAATGCTAAGTATAGCAAAACAACATAAGGGATTTGTTTCAGAAGTTGTTTATTGTAGCAAATCTGAGCATTCAGGGTATAAACTGACCTACTATTCTTCTGAATGTGAAGTCGATTTTTGTGGGCATGGAACGATTGCCTGTATGTATAGTCTTATTAAAAGCACCCCGACTTTGTTGAAGAAAAAGCAATTAACCATACATACCAATAAAAAGGGCCAACTAACAGTGTACAATGAGATCCCTGAACAAGATGCAGTGTTCATTACCGCCCCTGAGCCAACATATTTAGAAACCAGGATATCTTCAGAAGTGATTGCGGAAAATTTGGGCTTAGAAAGCTACCAACTGCTCAATCAGTATTCAATTGATCTGATAGATGCTGGACTAGCAACATTGATCGTTCCTGTTGCTACCCTTGCGGACGAAATTAATGTTTTTCCTCAGGAGCAAAAGTTAAAGAGGTTTTGTTTGGAAAATGAATTAGATATAATTCTAATCTTTTCGACAGAAGTGGAAGACAAGAAAAATATAGCCCATACCAGAGTTTTTGCGCCCAAATTTGGGTACCTGGAAGATCCTGCAACCGGTTCCGGGAACAGTGCTTTTGCTTACTATATGTTAAAAAACGGCATGTGGAAAGGTAATAATATATCAATTGAACAGGGTGGATCAAATATGGATTTTAATATCGTAAAATTAGCTCTTCAAAATAAGCGTATCCTCTTTGGCGGATGTGCCACAAATCGCATTATAGGTGAATATTGTTTATAGTGCCATAGACAAAAAATGGATAATCCATACATACGACCCCAAAGGCCAGCTAACATAGTAGCAGCAAGTAGCAAAATACTAAGTATATACATATCTTGGTAAAAGAAGGCTACTTTTATTACAGGAGGTGCGGGTTGTATGTTTACCATACGAAGGGCTCGTATCCCAAGCCGTTGTCCAGAAAGATATCAGGGGCGCTATATATCCAGAGGTTTTAAATTATGAAAATTAAAGTCGGCGCACCAAAATGATTTTCAAAAAAATAAAGCCCGATAAATCGGGCCTCAAAGGGTCTTTTTATGGTGGGCCATGAAGGAATCGAAATTTAGGCCACCATATCAAAAAAAGCCTACAAACCCCGTAATATAGGGAAAAGAACAACATTAACGTTACAAAAGGATCAGGTATAAAGTAACGCAGAAATCCCTAAAAATTCATATGTATCTCTAAGCAGGCGCACTAGAGGCGCACCAAATTAAGACCAATAAACCTTGTGATTTCTTCTAT
>JAAZFJ010000174.1 GCA_012511795.1 Syntrophomonadaceae bacterium | reverse complement strand
GGAGGGGTACGCGCCATAAATTAATTAGCCGAAGGGGGACGCGCCCGATCTATTGATGGCAACGGCCAGCCTCTCCACAGCTTCCATCATTACCCAGGTGGGGCAGGCCAAGTTCATGCGCTCGAAGCCGGCGCCTTCTTCACCGAATACATAGCCTTCATCGAAAAATATCTGTGCTTCATGATGCAAGAATTTTTCCAGTTCCTCCTTGTCCAGGCCCAGACATCTAAAGTCCATCCATTGCAGATAAGTACCTTCCAGATCAAATACCTTGATAACCGGTAAATTTTCCGCCATAAAATTTTTCAGTTCCAAGTGGTTGTGGTGAACCAGCTTTATCAGCTGTTCCAGCCATTCCTCACACTGGGTGTAGGCGATTTCACAGGCTTTGTAACCCAATATATTCAGGGAATAAGCCCCGCTGGTCCTCATTTCTTCCAGATACCGGCCGCGAAGTTTGTCATTGGGGATTATGATATTGGAGGTCTGCAGGCCTGCCAGGTTAAAAGTCTTGCTGGGAGCGGTGCAGACCATCATATGATCGGCCAGCTCTTCTGACAGATCAGCAAAAACCGTATGCTGGTTTCCCGGCATGATCAGATCAAAATGAATTTCATCAGAGATGATCAGGACATCATTCTCAAGGCAGATTTCCCCTACTCTCTTTAGCTCTTCAGGGGTCCAGACCCGTCCTACCGGATTATGGGGACTACAGAACAAAAGCATTTTGTTTTTCGGATCCCGGGCTTTTTCCTCCAGATCCTCAAAATCTATCACATAAGTGGAACCGGTAAATTTCAGCGGATTTTTGACCAGGGTGCGCCGGTTGCTTTTTATAGCCCGATAGAAAGGATAGTAAACAGGTGTCTGGATCATGATGCCGTCTCCTTCTTCAGTAAAAGCTTTAACTGCAGTGAAGAAAGCATTCACCACCCCGGGAGAGCCGATGATCCATTCCTTTTTGATCTCCCAGTCATGGCGTCTTTCCATCCATCCGCATACCGCATTCAGGTAGTCCTCGGTAGGCATGCAATAACCAAGAATGGCTTCATCTATATATTTTTTCAATCCTTCGGTGATTTCCGGAGGATTCTTTAATTCCATGTCCGCCACTGAAAATGGTACGACCCCCGGAGAAACATCAGGATTCCACCTTTTCATCTGCTCCCACTTGGCAGAACCATGGCAGCTTCTGTCTACTACCGTTGTAAAATCATAGTGCTTACTGCTCATCTTTAGCTCCTGTCATTTCCTTGTTTATATCTGCATAATATCTGTTTCTTTATCAGGGGGCAATAATTTTCCATAAGATTGCGTTTTTATTTGTCTGAAGTCAATTAATAAAAGGAATTTTGCATTCATTAAAGAAATTATCTATGATTAAAAGAAAAACGGAGGATCGAATGACAGGCTTTATATTTGCAGTAATTGCCATTATAGTATTGACACCATGGATATTGAAAAAGCTTTCAGCAGGAAAGTGGGAAATCACCGTATTACAGGTGATCAACAACTGGAGGTCCCTAAAGGGAGCAGACAGCAATTTGACCGACAGTGATTTGTTCATAAGAGTACTGGATAACAGATATGATAAGTTTAAGGACCTGGGCGGAGAACAACAGCAGTTATTTCATGACAAGGAAAAATATAAAAACTCGTTTACCTCAAAAATAAGGGTAGGGAAAGGTGATTATAAATATAATATTTCAACTGCTGCCATGGCTTGTCTGTTCATCGAAAAACACAGCATCATTCAGCGGCACTCGGAAGACGAATTGCTGGACATTATCAGATTCTTTGTGCAATCACAGGGCGTGTCAGAGGAATAAGCTGACAATCCACTATTTCAAACCACACATTGCGTAAAATTTTGTAATGATATCGCGAAATTCAGCCGGTAGATCATTTAAAACCATTGCAGTGATAAGAGGTGGAATACTTTTATAGTAGGCTTCTGCGATCCCCCCGGCTATAGCGGCAATGGTATCGCTGTCACCGCCTATGGAAATGGCGTTGCGGATGGTGTCTTCATAATCTTTTGCTTCCAGGAAAGATACGATCGCCTGGGGAACACTGCCCCGGCAGGAGACATCGAATGTGTAATCATCCCGAATATCATCTAAGGCGAAACTGAGGTCGTATCTGAAGGTGCTTTCAATGTATTGCTTGATGTTCTTTTTACTTGTACCGGTTATAGCCAGATGCACACAAACTGCGGTAGCTACAGCGCCCTTTACGCCTTCCGCATGATTATGGGTTACAATGGCGCTTTCCCGGGCATGCTTTATTACCCGGTCAACAGAGGTAAAATAACAACCTACCGGACTTACCCGCATGGCTGAACCATTTCCCCAGCTGTTATAGGGAAGACTGCTGTCACTGGATGCCCACTTGATGAAACTGGTACCGTAGCCGGCTTTGGGATATAATCTGTAGAATTTTTTATAAGACCATCCAAAATCCAGCCTGTGCAGCAAAGAGTACATGGTAGCGATGGTCATTACCGTATCATCAGTATAGCGGCACTTAGGAGAAAACAGGTCAAATTGTTTGCTTTTTATGTTGTTAAATTCATATACAGAGCCGATATAATCACCACAAATTGCCCCAATCAATCAACTGCCCCCTTAGCTGTTTTTAAAAATTCCAACCTAATTTACAATACTTTTTCAACACTTGTTACTATTTATGATTCTGAAGATAACGTCTGAACTAACCGTTTTTGGAGCCAGACGATACCGGTAGCGTCAATTTTTACTGATACAGGAATCTAGGTGAGGGGGTTTTATATATTTTACCGCGACCAGTTGATTGTGTACAGAGAGAAAGACACACTCTACTCAGTTTTTTCCTTTCCTTAAGAAAATCTTAAGATTTATGACCATAGTTTTGAAAGATTTGCCTGATATCATTATCCCAAGAGCAAAAAAAGGGGTGTGATATAATTTGTTTGACTTGATTTATGGGAGTGATTCGTCATAAATATTTTAGTTTGCGATGACGACAAGGAAATACTGGAGGCTATCAGGATCTACCTGGAAAACGAAGGGTATAAGGTTTTCAAGGCTGCCGACGGTGTGGAAGCTTTGCAAGCAGTGGATGAAAATGACATCCACCTGATCATTATGGATGTGATGATGCCCAAAATGGACGGTATCAGGGCCACCATGAAAATCAGGGAAGAGAAAAGCATTCCGGTGATTATGCTTTCCGCCAAGTCAGAGGATACCGATAAGATCATGGGGCTTACTATGGGGGCGGATGATTATGTAACCAAGCCCTTTAACCCGCTGGAACTAATCGCCCGGGTCAAGTCACAGCTAAGAAGGTATACCACCCTGGGTAGTATGGAGATCAAAAGCCAGGTCTATAGAAGCGGCGGCCTGTTCATTGATGATGAGAGCAAACAGGTGACAGTGGACGGGGAAGAAGTGAAACTTACTCCTGTACAGTATAAAATCCTGAAACTTCTTACGGCCAATGCGGGAAGGGTTTTCTCCATTGATGAAATCTATGAAAATGTCTGGAACGAAGCTGCTTTCAGCGCCGAAAATACGGTGGCTGTCCACATAAGAAGAATCAGGGAGAAAATTGAGATCAACCCGAAAGAACCTAAATACTTAAAGGTGGTGTGGGG
>JAAZFJ010000173.1 GCA_012511795.1 Syntrophomonadaceae bacterium | reverse complement strand
AGAGGGGTATACCCCGCATGAGTATCAACTTATTTCAACATTGGCAATGATTCCTCTCGAAATGCCCGTTGCCCGTTCGACCTGCCGAATGGAAAAACCTTCTTCTGTCCTTAATTGTTTGATGATTTTATTCCTCTCATCTTTCGGCAAAGCACTAATTTCATGGGGCTCTTTGCCATCCATTAACGTAATAATCCTGCGCCTTATGTATTCCTCGCTTCTGCCGATCCTGTCACTGACTTCGTGTAACTCCTTATCTTCCTCTTGATGAAACTCTTCAAAGCCCTTTTTATCAATCATGGAAAGTATGAATTGCGTATCAGTCAGTATACCCTTATTTAAATACTCCGGATAGCTGCTCCATTTATAATCACCTAAGTTAATGGCCACATTAGCTTTTATCGGGTTCTGATGTATGTACCGCACTACTGATAATAAATATTCATCGTTCTCCACGGGCTGGCTTTTATACCGATTAGCAAACAGTGTGCCGCTTCGTTCATACTTTCTGTTAAACCATCCTGCATATTTCGTGAGCAGCCTTTTCATAATTGTGGAAATGTCACCCATATTGCCCTCTCTCAAGAGCAGATGAGCATGATTTGTCATGAAACAATATGCATAAATCGCAAACTTCATTTCCAGCTTAAGATCGTAAATAATATTGGCCATCGTAGTGTAGTCACTATCTTCCTCGAAAATATTTTGCCTGTTTATCCCCCTGTAAATAATGTGGTATAACCCGGTTTGGCTGTATTGTCGAGCTCGCCTCGCCATGTTTTCACCCCTTTCCAAATTATACCACGCCTCGTAATAAAACTGCAAAAACTTGTCAAATGGGGTACGTCCCCATCTGTCAAGTTGATAATAATTGCTTTCAAACTGAAAATAAATATCACATTGATAGCAGATTTTTCCTGAAGCTTTATCCAACCATATCAGCCAATACTTGATTTTAAATAAGCTTTTATCGTTTACAGCAAGGTCGTCAGAGTGGTATATGTTTTGCAGATTCGTTTATTATAATGTGGCAGGAAGGGGTGAAACTTAGCAATAATTTCCCTGGCTGATTTCAAAATGCTTATGGTATGAAAGGAGGACTACGAATGGAAGACCTTAAGTGCACCAAGTTTAATACTGTAGAAGAACAGGTGATCCCGCCCAGGGGGTTTTATGCAAGGCACATCTACAAAGGCCAAGTTATCCGTATTACGGATCTCGAAGGGCAACAAGTTCCCGATTTCATTTGTTTCAACCGCTATAATCATGTGGAGAAAATATCAGTAAATAATACCTTATTAATAAACGGGAATATCTATGCTACCACCGGACATGTACTCTATTCCACCCATTGCAACCCTATGTTTACCATAATAAACGATACTTGCGGCAGGCACGACCTTATTTGTGGTTCATGCAGTGAATATTCCAATGCTCTTCGCTACAAAGTACGCGGTACTCCAAATTGCCGGGATAATATGATTTCTGCCCTGGCACCCTATGGTGTATGCGAAGCTGAGATACCCTATTCCTTTAATATTTTTATGAATTGCCCTGTCTCTCTTGATGGAAGCATTTCGATCCAGGAACCGATCTCTAAGCCTGGCGACTTTATTGAACTTCAGGCTGAAATGGATTGTCTGATTGCCATTTCCAATTGTCCCCAGGAGAGGAACCCGTGCAATGCATTTAACCCAACTGCCCTGGCAGTATTAGTTTACGATCCTATTGCCTAAACCAAACACGGGGAAGGTTCCGACGTTTTAGCCGGCATGTTGATTTTCAGGCGCATACCATCTGCGGCGAATACTAACGCGCTTTGAAGGTGTATGCGCCTTTACAATTTTAATCACGGGGACGGGGAATGCCTATAGATACCCCCCCTGTCAACTACTCAGCATCCTCGATAATATCATGAATTGACAGCTTGAACTGAAAGCCTTCATAAATATTAAGCATCCTGCCCAGCTCCTCCCAGGAAAAGACTTGCCCATCAATGATCACCAGGGGAACCTCCCCGTCAAATTCGTTATACTCCAATCTGCCCACCACATCATCATTCTTAAGCAAAAGCCGGGTCTGCCCATCTGGTAAAGAAGCAGTTTCCAAATATTTTGCGGAAATAGTTTTCTTGATCTTCCCTTCCAGTTGCTTAAAAAGATCTTGCTGATCGCAATCCAGCTCACCTAATATACATACTTTGTATCCCGGATCATCTTCCTCAGTAATCTCATTGGCCTCAAATCCAATTCCAACCGGATTCACTATTTTGTAAATTCTAAATTTATGTTTTTGTCCGTTCAACCCGGTGTATTCATAAACTCCATTGTCAAATGGCATCAGCTGAATGCCAAGTTCCTCAGCCATGAGGTTATTATTGCACTCCCAGCAAATTGCTTTATTATCACCATCAGGCAGCACCAAGTTAATATTCACATCATTCTTTTCGCATATATCACATTTTCTCATCTATTTCTCTCCTTTATAATAGT
>JAAZFJ010000172.1 GCA_012511795.1 Syntrophomonadaceae bacterium | reverse complement strand
TGGCACAGAAGCTGTTCAGGGAGTTATTGAGAAGAAACCTGATGTAGTTTTAATTGATATCACTTTGCCCGATTTTGACGGAGTTGAGGCTACTCGAAGAATTTTGAAGGTGTTGCCTCAAACCAAGGTAATCGCAGTTACCATGCACGTTGAAGATGTTTATTTATTGCAATTTCTGAATGCCGGTGGTATGGGCTATGTGCACAAATCCGCAGCAGACCGGGATTTGCTGAAGGCAATATACACAGTCATGAACGGGGAAGTATTTTTAAGCTCAATTGGAGTACAAGTAATGGCTCGTCAATATTGCAACTCAGATAGTGTTGCCCAAACAGAGCCTGATATCTTATCAGACAGGGAACTGCAGGTGCTGAAATTAGTTGCCCGTGGTTTTACAGGCAGGGAAATCGGCGTAAAGCTTAGTTTATCACCACGTACCATAGACACATATCGGGAGCGCATTATGGTTAAATTGAATTTGGCACATCGATCCGATTTGGTTGATTATGCGATCCGTTACAAACTGCTGGGACAGTAGTCATTTTTACTGACACTACTGTCCTTTTTTTGCGCTCAATAATCAATGAAAGAAACGGCTTTATTCCCGACAGATTAGTGTGGATGCTTAATATACAATGAAAGTGCGATTAACACAAAGGAGCTGTTTTTGGTTGAAACGACTGGGTGGTATTAGTAAAGAAGAGGTAGATTCTTTAACTGTTATTATCGCAATTCCTCATGTTTGGCTGGGTCAGGTTATAGCAAGAATCTTTGCTTCTGTCGAAGTCAACTGTATCTGCGTAGAAAGTATCACGGATTTGTATGAGAAAATCAATGAAAACAGCCAGGCGCTTGTTATTGTTGATGTTTTTTCATATACACAGTTTTATCGCGATATTTTCGAACAGGTTAAGGAAAAAGGTGCAGGTCTGTCTATCATCGCACTGGTATCAGCGAACAACATCGGGTATCAGTGCGAACTAATTAGGGCAGGAGTTACTGCTGTTGTGGTTAAAGAAGACGCCGATGAACAGTTATTACCTGTTTTAATTCAAGTGTTGCGAGATCGAGAATTCAACAATACCGTCGCTCGGTTATTGGAAAATCAAAAACAGCTTAACACTCTAATGAAAGAGAGGGTAACTGGAATGGAAAGAGGAGAGCCAAAAGGTACACATAGTTTAAAATTGTCCCGCCGTACTTTTCTAAAGGCATCTGCAGCTACTGCCGTTGTTGCAGGCGCAGTTGCAGCTAATCCTTGGGACAGTGGAATGAAGGCATTATCGGCGGCTGCTGAGAATGCCAATGCAGCAAGTGAAGAAAAATTGGTTTCCAGCGTATGCCGCTCCAATTGTTTCCAGTGCTGTCGTCTGTACGCCCATGTTCGGAATGGGAAAGTAGTAAAAACGTCTCCTGCGCCTTACCCTGATGACATCTATACCGGATGTTGTCTGAAAGGGTTATCCCTGGTACAAAGAACCTATAGTCCCACCCGTCTAAAATACCCGATGCGTCGCGTTGGTGAGCGCGGCGAAGATAAATGGGAGCGGATATCCTGGGATGAGGCAATCAGTGAAATTGGCGAAAAGTTTAAGGCGATTCAAGCAAAATACGGCGACCAAGCAGTAGCTGTAGATAATGGATCAGGGAACTATGGCTTGGTCCACGGAACGCAGGGAATGCTGAACAGACTGGCCTACGCCCTCGGCAGTACGAAAATTGATGTTTGCTATGACCAGGCACTGGGACACGGTTCGGATCGTGTGATCGGCGGCAGCGTTTGGTTATGGGGAAATGAACCACGTACCATGATGGATTCGAAAAACATAATCGTATGGGGTTCCAACCCGGTCTACTCGCAGCCTCAAAATTGGCGTATTGTGAAAGAAGCACAGAAAAAGGGTGCAAAAGTAATTACCATTGATCCCATCTATTCACCAACAGCTAATAAGTCTGATGAATATATACCAGTAGTGCCAGGAACAGACTTAATGCTGGTTCTTGCCATGCTCAATTATATTATTGAAAACAATATGTATAATCCAGCGTTTATGAAAATGAGAACCACGGCGCCTTTCCTGGTTCGTAAAGATAATGGGAAAATATTGCACAAAAGTGACTTTGCTCCTGGAACTCCTCCCGAAGCGGATGATTTCTATGTTTGGGACAGCGTTTCTAATCAAGCGGCCCTGCTAATGAGCATGCCTCAGGATGTAGCGATTGAAGGAACGTTTAACGTTCAGGGTGTGGAAGTAGATACCGTCTTTACGCTGCTTAAGAACCAAGTGAAACAATATACCATACAAAAAGCCAGCGAACTAACTAAAATTCCCGCAGAAAAAATCGAGTATTTAGCTAAAACTTATGTGGATGGCCCAACCACGATTTATACCAATTATGGCATAGATCATTATCAGAACGGACATTTATGGTCATTTACAGCCTTCATGATGGCAGCAATCACGGGGAATATTGGTGTACCAGGGGCAGGGTTCGCAGGACTATATGTTCTGTATATGCCTGTCAATTATGCGGGCATGTATGTTTCTAATGGAAAGGTTCCTGTAAGCAATGTTCCTCAAACCGAGTTCCATAGAGTCGTAAAAGAACAAACCCACATGGGAAAACCCTTCCCGATAAAAGCCATGATTACAACTTCCTCCAATTCCATAAGCAACTATTGCCAGCAAAATGTATGGTTTGAAGAGATTTTACCCCAAATGGAATTCACGGTAGTAATTGATACGGAGTTTACCGATACTGCCAGATATGCAGATATTGTCCTGCCGGCAGCCTTCTGGCTGGAAGTCAGTGATCTGCGAGTATCCTATAACAATCCTTATATGCTTATACAGGATAAAGCCATAGAACCTTTATATGAAAGCAAATCTGATGCAGAGATTTTTACCCTGATTGGTCAGGCAATGGACTTGGGCCAGTTCTTCCCACTTAAGGACGATACTGAATGGATTAAAATCTTGTTGGATGCCGAAGGTTTCGAGAAAATAGGCGTTACCTATGAACGGCTTGCGGCTGAAAAAGTAATACGGGTTGAAGGAAGTGCCGAAAAGCCATTTATTCGTGGCGAGAAGTTCTTCAACACGGCGGATGCTATGGGCAGAGCCAAACTTTATTCTGAAAATCCGGTGCCACGCGTAAATTATGGACAAAATTTGGCTGAGATTACAGAAAAAGAACGCTTACCTTACTTTAGACCGCCTGGTGAAGCCTGGCATGAAAATCCCTTATTTGAAAAATACCCGCTGGTGTTCATTCAGGAGCACTCCAGATTCCGTGTTCATTCACAATGGTATAATACGCCGGTCTTGCGCGAGCTTGATCCGGAGCCGATAGCCAAAATCAGCCGCGAAGATGCAAAAGCTAGGGGAATTCAGACGGGAGATATCGTGGAAGTATTTAATGACCGCGGCAAGGTAGTACTTAAAGCTGAAGTCAATGATGCGATCAGTACAGGTGTCCTGACGATTCCTAAAGGATGGCAGCGAGAACAATTCATTGAGGGGTGTTATCAAGAACTAACCAACACCACTTCAGATCCCATGGCAGTCAATTTTGCTTACTTTGATTGCCTGGTAGATGTGAGAAAGAAATAAAGGAGGTATTCAATCATGCGATATGCAATGGCAATAGACATCGATCGCTGCACTGGTTGCGATGCGTGTGCTGTAGCGTGCAAGGTCGAAAACAACCTGCCAAATGATATATGGTGGAATCGAATTTTAACCATTGGCGGAAAAACTGCAAATTCCCCAAAAGGAACTTTCCCTAATCTGCAAATGCAGTTTCTGCCCATGAATTGTCAGCATTGTGAAAATCCACCCTGCGTTAAAGCTTGTCCGGTTGGTGCTACGTATAAAAGAGAAGACGGTATAGTTATTCAAGATTATGACAAATGTATTGGCTGTCGTTATTGCATGGTAGCCTGTCCTTATAGCGGAGTTCGCCAATTTAACTGGAAGAAGCCTGAATATGCCATAGGAATGGCAATGGGCGATGCTGCAGTCACACCTCATCAATCTGATGTGGTAGAAAAGTGTAATCTCTGCATCCATCGTGTGGATCAGGGATTAAAACCTGCGTGTATTGAGACATGTCCAAATCGGGCCCGTATCTTTGGCGATATTGATGACCCCAACAGCGAGGTCAGTCAAGCCATCAAAGGACGCAGTTATGTAAAAATTCTCGAAGAAAAAGGGACCAAACCTTCGATCTTCTATTTAACTTAAGAAAGGAGCGAGTGAAATGAATCAAAATACGGATAAACAAGTTTACAGCAAACCACTGTTTATTATCTGTGCTCTTTTGGCTGTAGTTGGTCTCGTTTGCTGGGTCATGCAGCTTACCAAGGGCTTACAGATGACAAATCTGAATACCTATAATACTTGGGGATTGTATATCATTGGGTTCATGATCTTTACCGGAATAGCAGCAGGATCCTTGCTCTTTTCCTCCTCTGCATTCCTTTTCAACAGCATGGCAGAATACAAACCTTACGCCGCAATTGCAACCATTGTGGGGGTAATCTGTAGTGTGGCAACAGCTGGACTGTTCATCATGGTAGATATGGGCAATCCTTTAAGGGCATGGCGCTTCATCGCCGGTGCTAATGTAAGTTCTCCCATGTTTTGGGACTTTCTAATTATAATTCTCTATCTCATCATCGGTATTATCTTTGTCAGCACATTAATGAAGGTGGCAAAAGGACAAAAAGACTCCAAATCCATGTATGGTATTTCTTTGGCTGCCTTTATTGCTGGACTTTTGGTTACTATCACTTCCTTTGTTTTCGCATTGCAGGTAGCCAGACCTTTGTGGAACAATCCTGTGCAGCCGATCTCATTTCTGGCAGCAGCAATTGTGGCAGCTCTGGCGCTACAGATCATCCTTTTCTCAGCACTCAATAAGAGTGGAGCTATGCCCATGAGCAGTGACAAATTGGCCAAGTTAGGCAAAATTGCTGGAATATTTCTCTTTGTTGAACTCCTGGTGGTTATTGGCGAAGCAATTGTAGGAATGTATTCTGGTAGCGGAGAAGAAGCCCCCATAATCTACTGGTTGGTGGCTGGTGAAGGAGCAGTCTACTTCTGGGTTGAGTTCATTGCGATTATTGCCGGTCTGGTGCTTTTATTCAAGAAAACAGATACATCCGTAACAGGAGCAGGCGTTGCTCTATTTGCGATCTTCATGATTAAGTACAATTTATTGCAGGCTCAATTGTCAAACCCGCTTCTTATTTATCCAGGCTCTCCAGCATATAGTAGCAATGCCTATTTTCCCTCTTTGATCGAAATTGGTTTATTCATAGGTATTATCTCTTTTGGTGTAGTACTGGCTTTGATCGCGGTGCAAAAGATTAGTCTAGGAACAAAGACAAATGTAGGAGTCAACTCTAATCAGAGTCATGGTAACATTGGTGTTGAAGCTAAAGCTTAGAAGACCTGGCTTAAAACTATATAGAAATTAAATCTGTTTGCTTTACCGGCAGGTTGACTGATGTCGGCCTTCCGGTAAGGCAATTTAACAATTTCCCAGGGTATGAGTTCAAAAACAGGAATGATTGGAGAGGGAAATGTGACGAATACTCAAGAAGTTAATAAGCAAGATCTAGAACTTCAAAGATCTATTGCAGCATCTGATATGTATCAGATATTGTCTATATCACTGCAACTTCCGTCAGATGATTTTGTCGTAGGTTTATTAGACGGCAGATGGGGCTCTGACGTTGTGAACATTTTCGAGGAACTCGATATACCCATGGACAAGATTGAGAAAATGAAAGAGAAAATGATTCTTCTCAAAGGTGATGAAAATAGCAAAAGTGTATTGCTTACTGAGATGCGTCAGGAATATTTCCGCTTGTTTAGTCATCCAAGTAATCCAGCAATACCCATATATGAAACGATGTTTCGATATAAATTCGAATGTACTGGGGAGTCCAGTCCATCACTGTTTATCGATCCATTAACTCTCGATGTGGAACGTTGTTATAAGAAAGCAGGCTTGGCGACGTACAAGCGGGTCAATGATCCTGCTGACCATATGGCCACCGAGATGAAATTCATGATGTATCATTATGTCCAAAAGGCCCAGGGCTAACAACAAAACAATCAGCAGAACCTCGCTAAGATGGAGGGAGAAACCAAAGAATTTTCGGAACTACATTTGCAAAAATGGGCGAAGGAATTTTTCAATTTATGCATTTCCTGCAGTCAGAATGATGTATATCGTACGATTGGCGAAATAGGCAGCATGTATATGACGTGGATG
>JAAZFJ010000171.1 GCA_012511795.1 Syntrophomonadaceae bacterium | reverse complement strand
GAGATCATTTTATAGGATTCCATCATTAATAATATACCCAAAGTAACCTGAACTCCGCGTATTACAGAATTTGGAGTTATTCGAGCGAGCCATTCTATTATTCCTGTGATAGCCAATATAATCCATATAAGCCCCATTCCAAATCCTGATGCATAAACCATAGAAGGAGTCCATTTTTGGGCAATAGCTACAATGGCTATGATTTTCATAGGCTCTATGGGTATTGGAAGACGATAAATTAAACCGGTGACTATATTACACAAACCCATCATTACCAAAAAACCCGCTGGTTTTAAGCCACAGACTACAATATAGCCGATAGTCAAAGGGAAAAGTGTGCCGAAATCTCCCATAGAACCGGCTAATTCTCTCAAATTAAATTCAAAAGATTTTATTTTCATTTTTTAGTACCATTACTTTTGTTGTTTGATGATCTCTATATCTATAAGGTAGACAGCAGAAGAAAACTAAAAACTCCTCTTTGGCGGGATTAATACCCCCTAAATTTTAAATATAATAATTTATTCATTTAACAAACAACACTGACCATTCTTTTAGCCTCTTCTATATAAATAGTCTTTATAGAGAGTCCGTACAAATCAGAAAGCATCTTGGAATTAATAGCTTCTACTGATTGTCCAATTCCTAGCACACCTTTTCTATTTAAGATAGCTACTTTACCATTGAGTATAATAGCATGCTCAGGGTTGTGTGTGGTCATAATCAGGGCATATCCTTCATCAGCTAACTGGCGGATAAGTTGTATTGTACGGTGCTGATTTCCATAATCCAAATGAGCGGTAGGTTCATCTAACAATATTATCTTAGGCTGCTGGGTTATAACCCGGGCAATTAAAACTAACTGTCTTTCTCCACCAGATATTTCTGTGTAGGCTTTGTTTTTTAGGTGAGAGATTCCAAGTTGTTCTAAAGCTCTATCTGCGATTTTGTAATCTGTTCTACTTGGCGTTTTAAAAGCCCCTATATAAGGAGTACGTCCCATAACGGTAAATTCTCTAACAGTAAAGGCATAAGCAGGTATATGGATTTGGGGAACATATCCGATAATCTGTGCTATATGGCGAAGATTCATTTTTGAGATAGGGCCTCCATTGAGCAGGATCTCTCCTGATAGTGGTTTGTAAAGATTAGCAATACAATTAAGCAATGTTGATTTACCTGATCCATTGGGACCAAGGATGGAAAGTATCTCGCCACTATCTACATTAAAATTAACATCATGAAATATCAACCGATTATTATGATATTTAAAACTCAAGTCCTTTACTTCAAGAATCAATTAACCTGTCTCCTTTGTTTGAAGAGAATAAATATGAAGAATGGTGCACCTATCACCCCGGTTAAAATGCCCAGCATTAGCTCAGCAGAAGTCAGTGTTCTACAAAGTATATCTATAAGGAGCATAAAAATTCCCCCAAATATCATAGCAATGGGCAACATTTTTTTATTATCCGAGCCAATAATCATCCGTGCTGTATGGGGAATTACCAGTCCAACCCATCCAATAGTGCCAGATAGGCAAACAGAGCTGGCTGTAATTAAAGTTGATGAGAGAATGAATATTCCTCTAGTAGTTTTCAGGTTTATTCCCAGAGATTTTGCTTCATTATCACCGAGGGAGAGAACGTTAAGTCTGTAGCGAAAAAGTAAAATTATAATCATGGGTATAAATATTGTAGGCAGGACAGGAAGCATTGTTTTAAAGGATACTTTTGCAAAAGAACCCATCATCCAATAGGTAATCTCTGCCAGCTGTGTATCAGTATCTGCAACAAATTTTAAAATACTCATTATAGATGACATTAAACTGCCGATAACTATGCCGGATAAGACTAAGACAATAGTAGATTGGTTACGAATCAGCCGAGGAATCATTACCGTTATAGCGACAGCGATCAATCCCCCTGCAAAAGCACTCAGTTGAATCATGGTACTGCCCTGGCCTAAAAGAATGGCGGTAGCAGCCCCTACTGATGCGCCAGATGATACACCCAAAAGGTCAGGAGATACCATGGGATTTTTAAATATACTCTGATAAGTTGCACCTGAGAGTGCCAGTGCAGAACCAATTATAATGGCTGCTATGGTGCGTGGCAAACGGAGGTTCATAACCACTGCTTCCTGAATGCTATCCCAATTGGCTTCCATAGTAAAAATATTTGAAAATACAATTCGAAATGTATTTTCAAATGGTACTCTATATCGCCCAATAGCCAGTGATAATCCTAATACTATAATCAAAATTAATAAAGACAGCCATAACAAACCCTGGAATCTTATAAACTCAAAGAATTCATTTTTTTGAGAAATAACCTCTCCATCGATGCTGGAGAGGTTATTCTTATTATTGTTAGTTTTTTTCATTTGTGCCCATCAATACCCGAGTTTACACCCATTATCATATAAATTATTGTACTGGAAATTCTGCTGAACCATCATGGCGAAGCCCATCTAGCATATTTTCAGCCTGTTCTCTGCTTAGTTCAAAATCAGTATAATTTTTATAGAACTCAATAATTTCTTTAACCATAGATTCTCTATTAATACCATTCTCATTGGCAATTTCGGGTTGAATACACATCAGGGCATAATTGATCTGCAGCTGGCTTTCTAGTCCAAAACGGTCCCAATTAAAGCAAGCATAAGGATTGGTGTAAAGCCTATCGGTTGTAACTGCCTTTAAATCTTTCCAACCCTCTTCATTTTCTAAAACATGTTTGTTAATATGCTGGTATACTCCTGCACAAATTATTATATCAGGATTAAGATCCCAAATAGCTTCAGGGGTAACATCTCCAGAGGTTAACCCCATCACTTCAGCCGCGCTATTCCCTCCTGTAGACTCTATCCAGTCAGAAATAATACTTCCAGCACCCATAGTGGTGGTTACACTTTCTGTTTGGCCACCTATATAAAAAACTACCGGGCGATCATTCTGGTCTATGTATGAGGTAATTTTACGAGCATTTGCTAATTTGTTTTCTACAGCAGAGCACCAGTGGTT
>JAAZFJ010000170.1 GCA_012511795.1 Syntrophomonadaceae bacterium | reverse complement strand
GGATTCTTATGTCCGATAACATATATTGGTTTCATGTTAAATATCTCCCTACTACAAAATTTGAATAATTATCAATGGCTTTTTTCAATTAATTTAAAAGCTTCCAGATAAGTATGCATTAACACATACTATTTATACGTTACTAACTAAAAACTCACCTTATTATTTGTATTCCTTTATTCTATTTGTCAGCAGCTCATAGATGAATTGTGCGGCAAGTACATCTTCCTGTGAGTTTTTGCTGGCTGCAACAATGGCAATACCGTTATCATTTTCCTGATAGTTGTCCAATACCCGGTCAACAGCACATAAAGCCGGCTCTATGCCCTTTTTGGTCATACTGCGAGCTACTGTTCCGGTGAAAACCTTTCGAGCATACAAAAAAGCGGCATCATAAGCCACTCCGCCAGTATCTGATACTGCCACTACTATGCGGTTCTTGAAATCGCATAGTTTGTAGACTTCAGCCCCTGCATTGGGAAGCACCCGTTCAATAACTGCTTTTTGGCTTTCGATACCCTTAATAACTTTCTTGCAGCGGTCAAGTCTTTCAGCATCATTTCCCACTCGAGGTTCTGCAATAAGTATGATTTTGAGATCATTTTCCTTAGCCAGTCTTCCTGCTTCCCGCCCCACTTTTTCAGGAGCTAGTTCGACAGGTGCACGCGTAAAATCAGGGCTGGACCCAAAAACCGCAAAAGCCCCGGCATCGATAGCACTTTCCAGGGTCGTTGACATGTCTATGATATCTACAATCATGACCAGCATCCCATCCCGGGCTGCTTTTTGAGCGCCGCTGGCATCAGTTGTCAAGATTACCTGCGGTAACTTTTCCATAATATCCACCCCCGCCCGGTTTGATTGTCATGCGTCCGCTTCTCATCTGCTCTATCTGCACTGCAGCAGCTGTTCCAATCAGTTTGGCAATTTTCTCGGTATCTGCTCTTTCCATTACTTCTATTTCACTCTCAAAATATGAGAGTAGTTTTTCTATGGTTTTTGGTCCTATACCCGGCAGTGATTTTAAAGGAACCCGGTAATGATAAGGAGGTCTCCCAACCGGATGATGAGGTTCTTCATAATCCCTTATTTCTGCTATACGGTCCATTACTCCCATCACCATGTTTTTATGTCCGCATTGGGAACAAGTCCTTACCGGAGGCATCATTGGAGTAATTAATTGACAATCATTACAATAGGAACGGTGATATTTGCCTAATAAAGGATCCATTCCATAATTGGCTGCCACTTTGCGCCCTTCCCGGTTTTCAATTGCCATTTTTATTTCCGTGAAATTTTTTGCCCGCAGCCGCAGCAAATTATATTCCCGGCCAATATTAGCTGATGAATGGGCATCAGAGTTTGATAAAAAAGTAAAGCTCCTGGTTTCTTTCAGCATATCAGCCATATAAGTATCCGCACTTAAGCCTAATTCCAAAGTATAAAACTGATCTGTATTTGCACCTAGCCGGGTACGTAAATTATTGGTCCAAAAGCCATAAATTCCTTTAAAAGGAGTAAAAACATGAGCCGGGCAAAAAACCCCCTCCAAGAGCTTGGACAAGTTAATCAGTTCCTCTATACTGACCCTGGCCTTCTGAGTTGACAAAGTCATATTTTTAACCCTGGTCTTCAGAAACTTATGCAAAGTTTTTAATTGTTCCATTCCCGGAAGATATATAATGTTGTGAACTCCTTCTCTGCTTTCGATTTCTGCCCCAGCGATTAATAAAACACCATTTCGGGCTAGAAACCCTCCCTCAGGTAGTTCAATGAGTTCTTTTTTTTCAAGCATATCTTCCATTTCTTTAAGCACATTGGTACAGACAGCATCAATTACCCCGACTGCATCAAGTCCCTTGATTTTTGCATCACGGTATAAGACAGTTTTTAAATCAAGCTGCCTGGAGGCAGTTACTTTTACTGGTTTTCCTTCGGCACTGCCAAGATGAATGTGCAAATCAGCAAATATTTGCTGCATGTTATCGCCCCGCTAACAGATTACAGGTATATTGGATCCCTATAATACTTTTGCCGTCTTGTATTTGCCCCGCAAATATTGCTTTATAGGCATCAGTCAGAGGCATTTTTATCGTATATAAAAATTCGTCCCGGTCCGGGTTAGTATCCCCCTGATTAAGGCCAGTAGCTAAATATAAATGCAGTTTCTCAGTTACAAACCCGGGAGCACTGTAGTAGGATACAATATGCTGCCAGTTTTCTGCAATCAAGCCCGTTTCCTCAGCCAGTTCCCTTTTTGCGCAAGCCAGTGGTTCTTCACCCTTTTCCAGGGTACCTGCCGGTATTTCCATCAGGACTTCCTCCACTGCTTTGCGATATTGCTTGACCATCCAGACATTTTTATCTTCGTCGATGGCTACAATGGCAACTGCACCGGAATGTTCTATAATTTCCCGTGTACTCTCACTCCCATCTGGCAGTGCAACACGATCAACTCTTAAGTTTAGAATTCTTCCCTGATAGATATCCTTGGAAGCAATGGTTTTCTCAAATAATTCCATTTTAACCCACCTTTTTTGTATACTTTTCCTCATTCAAGCATAAACTGGAGCGAGGTGATAGAAATGTATTTGGCAATTCATAAAAACGGTTTCAGTCTGACCGGCAAAGTAAAAGATCTGAAACACCTTTTCAGCGGATGGCCGGGTAAAATGACCCTGTCGGATTATATCCGTCTTAATATTCATTAAAGATTCTAAGCCCATTGAATCCTGTTTAGATCGATTCCTTTTACAATCTTTATTACTGCTCGGGCAGCGGAACCTAATGTGAGAAAGAAATCCGGGTCTTCGTCTGTTCCCCGTCCCATGGTAGTGATTCTGTGTTTACAATCTGCCATTTTGTTTATAATCGTGTCATCTGCTTCCATACAGCAAAAATACTTATCCAGCAGATTTTCTTCCTGTAACTGCTTCAGTATATAAGCAGTCTTATTATCAGCCAATACCGGCAGCGGAACAATGGCCTCTGCCCGACAGACTTTTGATAGGACTGTCAGGGTATGGTGACTTATGCCCTGGTGGCGCTGCCTTTTATCCGCAAAACTAATTCGCGGCACCGCTATTGGTATGCCATACAGAGCTTCAACTGCGTTTAATATTTCTCCCTGTTCAATGCCAGTAAACCCCCATTTAGTGCCTGTACCCACAATTCCCGGCCCCATTCCTGTGATGATAACATCCGGATCAAAGGCAGCCTTTGCAGCCAGCAGTCCTGAATAAATATTTACTGCTTCTATATCTCCGCCATATGCATGACCTATTGTAACAGTTCCGGTTAAAAACTGTTCTCTTTTAAGCCAGTCCACTGTTTCGCTGAAAGCAATCGGCAGTGCTGCACCATCAGTCATTATATAGACTACTTTAAGCTTTTCTTGGTTTAATTGCAGACATATGGGTGCCAGCATAGAGTGTAAAGTTGTTGCTAAAACCGGCGTTTTCCCTAAGGTTTCTGCTGTTTTCAACTGCTCATGATAAGGGCTGTCTGGTTCCTCAGCACTTAGCACTTTAACCTGCAAAGGAGAATAGCGCATTTTCATTATATGACCGCCAGGCTTTACCCTGTGGTCCACTCGACTTAAATTGGCCAGCACAAAATGGTAACCGCCTGATCCAAGCTTTAACGTTACTGCAGTCGTATTTAAAATCACTTCATCCCCTGGCTTAAGAGGTGCTGTTAAGCCCAAATATGCTATACATTTTTCTCTGGAACCGTTTACATCTGCCCAGTATCCAGCAATACCGGTACGGGAAAATATCTCTTCAATGATGGTCGCTTTCTTTAATTCCAGCACTTCAGGCCTCCTTCATAGAGCGGCAGTATTCGTCAATGATGGCCAGGATCAGCCTGACATCATCCACTAAATCATTAACTAGAATATATTCTTCACTGGTGTGCACATCCTGCATTCCTATTGCTAAATTAGCACAGGGAATATGAGCATTGATGATACTGGCATCACTGCCTCCGCCTGTTGCTGCCAATATAAGCGGCAGGCCTGTTTTTTTAACTGCTTTCGCTGCCAGTTCAATTACTTTGTCAGCAGGATTCAGGCTTATTTCCGGATATAAAAAAGTTACTTTGACCTCCGCCTGCCCGCCGCCGGAATTTACACTGTCAATAAAAATATCTTGTAAAGACCTAGTAAGGTTATCGAGTTTTATCCGGTTCAAACTTCTGACCTCACCGCGTACTGAACAGTAATCTGCTACTATATTACGGGCTTTCCCGCCGCTGATTACTCCAAAATTACAGGTAGTCTCATCATCAATTCGCCCGCAAGGCATCTTAGCAATTGCCTGAGAAACAAGTTTAATAGCATTTACCCCATCTTCCGGATTGATACCGGCATGGGCAGCTTTTCCATAAGCAATATACTCTATTTCATTCTGGCATGGTGATTTAATAATTATCGTGCCGGGCTTGCCGCCTGCATCAAGAGTAAAGCCGATCTGCGCTTTTAATTCACTGTAATCAAATTTTTTTGCTCCCATAAGTCCTTGTTCTTCACCAACAGTTAGCAAGATTTCCAGGGGCGGGCAGGTAAGATTATTCTCGCGAATTATATCAATGCTTTCAACCAGTGCTGCAATAGCAGCTTTGTCATCTGCCCCCAAAATTGTATTACCTGCACTTTTGATAACTTCACGTTCTATTATTACCTTAATATTTTCTCCCGGCTCTACTGTATCCATATGAGCAGCAAAAAGCAGCGGCGGTAAATCAGTGGTTCCCACTTTTTTTATGAGAAGATTACCGCAGGAACCGGCAAAAGCTTGACCTGCCTGATCCTCCTCTACGGTAAAACCTCTTTTTTTAAAAACAGCAGTGATAAAATCACGGAATTCATGTTCTTTTCCTGAAACAGATCCTATTTCAGCCATTTCTGCAAATAAATCAAGTAAACGCTGTTTGTTAACCATTTTGCCTGCTCCTTCCCAGATCGTCCAAACGTTTTAATATACGGTTGTTTTCAATGGTGTTTGTTAATGAGTACTTTTCCGTATAAAAATGAATTGCCAGTAAAAAAAACAGAATGCCAAGCCGCATTGAAAGAGAAAAACTGATAACACTTAGATATCCCAGGGAAATTCCAAGCACATTTGATCCTGCATCCCCCATCATGATCCTGGCCTTCAAATCGTTTTTAGCATAGTATAATACCGCTCCGGTTAAAGGGGCAATCAACAACCATTTTATTTGCCCCAAAGCCATAATGACGATTACCAGCAAAAATATCAAATAAGCTTTTACAGCACGTCCCGGCCTTAAATCAAACAGATTCATCAAGTTTGCGGCAAGGGCAATAATAAATGTATTTATTATAATATCCGTCCAGCTGTTATTTAATGAAAAAGCAAGCATAAATGCGACTATGCCTCCACCTAGGGCTTTTAATCCTCCGGTGGTCAGGCGGCCTTTGAATAAAGCTCCGAAATGCCCCTTAAAACCTAACGAATCCCTTTGTCCCAGCATATCATCAATAAACCCCAGGAAAGAAATCGTTACCACCGCCAGCATAAATAAATGGTACGAATTATCGTACCATCCCGGTATTGCCAATATCGTATAGCTGATGATCAGAGTAAAAGGGAAGCTGATTCCGGTACTGACAGGGATATCAAGCCCTAAATAATTTTTCCGTACTGCATTGGCTTCGTTTAGCATTCTGACTATAAGAAGTAAGACTACGGCTTCGATTATTACTCCAATTATTACAGCTGTACCGGCAATGAGAGGGATATTCAAGTTTTATTACCTCCAGTCTCCTCTTTTAATACCCTTAATACATCAAAAAACTGACGGCCTCTGTGAATAAAACCTTTCAAATCACGCCCGGTTTCCTTATGGTACATAGTGGTTGGTACTTCAACAACCCTAAATCCTTTTTTAAGAGCCCTTATTGTCATGCCTAATTCAACACCATATGCCTCATGAAAGGGAATGACTGCCTTAAGTAGTTCCCTGGTCATCGCCCTTTGCCCGCTTAAGGGTGAAGTAACTTCTATTTGTCCGACCTTTTGAATAGCCCGCCGGGCTGTTCCTTTCACCAATCCAAAGCCGCCTTTTTTTCGGGCGGGAGGAAAAGCAGCAATGGCCAGATCAGCTTCCCCGAGAATGACCGGCTTTAATATTAGATTAACTTGTTCAGCACATGCTCCCAGATCTCCATCAATAAAAGCAACAATATCAGTATCCAGGTATTCAACTGCAGCATTCATAGCCCCGCCTTTGCCTCGGTTTGGATGTACCTTTACAACCGATACTCCTAAACCATCAGCAATTTCAGCTGTTCTGTCAGTTGATCCGTCATCAACTACCATAATTTTATCTATGATATTTAGTTTCTTAACTGCCTGCACAGTTTCTCCGATGGTGCCTTCCTCATTAAAAGCAGGTATCACTACTGTTACAGATTTCACTGCGACTGCCCCCAAATTCCTTCAACTGGCAATGTAGGCATCAATTTTTTGGCTGTGGTTTTCATGCCGTAGTTTCCTGGCTCTCCAGCCATGGCAAAGACCAAAGAAATTTGCCCCAGGCTTAATTCAACATTATCAATAGTGCTGATATTCTTTTGACTGTATTGTTCCATATAAGAGTAAACGGCCTGATATTGTTCAACTCCATAGACTTTTATTGAATTATTATTTAATTCATCAATTAAAGCACTGTCGAAAGAATCGACGAAATAAAATGAATAATCATTGGCCCCTCCCAGGATAATAACACCTGCCAATGGGGTTTTGTTGGCTCCGCTGAATTTGACCAGATTATTATTCTGCAAAAATTCAACAACTTCAGGTGCTCCATTATTTTCTATCACTGTGGCCACACTGCGGGCAATATATTGGCGCAGAACGTCATTCTCGCTGTCAGTTTCAAGGCCATAGAATTCAATTACCCGTTTGCGTACTTCCTCGTCTTGTAAACTCAGTCCGGATAATACCACTGTTTTAGATACGATGGCTGCACCTGCACTGGAAAGAGCATTGATCATTCCTGCAGGAAGTTCATTATCGCCGCTGATGATAACCCCTATTTGGGTTCCTTCAAGACGTCCTTTGACTAAAGCCGGTATCAAAGTTTGACTATAATTCTCGTAGTTACTGATTATTTTGTTCAGCCTTAAGTTATCTGAGCTCAAAATCGCTTCGCTTTCCCGTAAATCATAAAATTGCAGTTCCAGGCGATCGATCATCTTTTTTTGCTGTTCAACAATCAAATTATCGCCCACAATGGTGCTGCCAATTAATATTCCCAGGGCTAAAGCCAGAAAAACTGCCACTATAGAAGCAATGTGGTATCGAAGATCAATCATTTAAAAGCACCTCAGTTTAATAATTAAAAAGTAGTTTCAATTGTAATATAATCAGGCGAAAAAAGGGCTTGGTTGCCGGAGAAATAAACAACACCATAGCAATAGGAACCATCGCCGCAATTAAAAGCTGCGCCAGATATTTAGTCTGCAGATTTTGTTTGTATAATTGGCTAACTCCGCGTGCATCCACCAGTATGGAGCCAACTTTCAACCTTACCAGAAAAGTACTGCCCATTCCTTTACGCCCTTTTTCCATAAAATCAATCATATTGGAATGGGTGCCTACAGCCACGATCAAACTCGCTCCATACTCCCAGGCTATAATCATGGCTACATCTTCGCTGGTGCCAGGCATTGGGAAAATTTCTGCTTTTATTCCCATTGTTTCTACTCTTTCCATACCAGGCGCTCGTTTGTCAGCATAGGCATGCACAACGATTTCCGCCCCGCTTTTCAGGGCCGCATCAGATACACTGTCCATATCTCCCACGATTATATCAGGTTTTAAGCCGAACTCCAGCAAAGCATCTGCACCGCCGTCCACACCTATTAAAACGGGCTTTTCTTCCTGGATATACGAGCTGATGGTGCGCAAATCTTCTTTATAACTGCTGCCCCTCACAACGATCAACACATGTCTGTTCAGCATGTTTGTATGTAAAACCGGAACATCCAAATTACCCAACAATATATCTTTTTCTCTTTTTGCATACTCAAGTGTATTTTCCACAAAATGTTCCAATTCCACTTGACTGTTTATATTTGCTTGTTCTAATTTCTCTTTAACATCATCAAAAGTAAGCAAATTGCCTTCAGCAACTTTACGGTTGCCCCAGAAAACTTCATTACCCTTAATTTCCAGCAATACTCCTTCTTTCACCTTGCCGAAAATCTCATCTCCCACTGCATCCAGAATCGGTATTCCTGCCTTTAATATTTTAAAAGCCCCCTTAGCATGATAACGTCCGGTTATCGAAGGCTGGGTATTGATTATTGCTTGAGGCATAATATCTATTAAAGAGTTTGCAGCAACCTCATCAATATCATCATGGTCAATAATTGCGATATCACTCTTTTTTAAACGCTGGACCAGGTTTTTGGTCCGGCGATCCATACGGGCCCTGCCTTTAATAGTCATATTTCACTCCAATTGGTTATTTTTTGATATATCTTACCACATCTTAAGTTAAATAAAAACTTGCCCGGTTTAAGCTTAATAACGAAAAAACCTCCTATTATTCAATAGGAGGCTCAATAAGATGTAAATTAACTGGCTTTGCCCTCCAGTCTTAAACGATCAGCAATAATAGCAATAAATTCTGAATTTGTAGGCTTGCCTTTTTCACCGCTGATTGTATAGCCGAATACTTTGTTTATCTTTTCAATATCGCCCCTATCCCATGCCAATTCAATTGCATGTCTTATGGCTCTTTCAACCCGACTGGCAGTAGTGTCATACTTCTGGGCAATAGTTGGGTATAATTCCTTGGTTACAGCCCCAAGGTAGTTAATTTCCTCAGTGACTAACATTATGGCGTCCCGTAGGTATTGGTAACCTTTTACATGAGCTGGAACACCTATTTCATGTATTACTTTGGTAACTTCTACTTCCAGGTTTCTGGGAGCATCAGCAGTTTTTACCGGCATGGCTGGTACACGGGCTTCTGGACGGTTCTTACTTTCTCTGGCTATTTGTCTTACTCTGTCCCCTAAAACATCAAGATTAAAAGGTTTTAAAATATAATAATCAGCCCCTAGTTGCATCGCTCTTTGAGTAATTGCTTCCTGCCCGAAGGCGGTTAGTATAATGATTTTTGGCCTGGTTTCCAGTCTCATATCATTAATTTTTTCCAACACTCCTATGCCGTCCATATAGGGCATAATTAAATCGAGAATAATCACTTCCACTTGTTTCTTTTCCAGGACATCCAATACTTCCATGCCATTAGCACATTCAGCAATTATCGAGAAGTCCGGATCGTTAGTGAAATAGTCATTTAAAATACCGCAAAATTCTTTATTATCGTCGGCAATAACGACGCCAATCTGGTTTGAATCACTAAACAAATTTAATCCCCCCCAATTTGGTATAAGAACGTTTTATTTCATTATCGATTTCGACGGTACTCCAATTATTTCCTGCTTTTTTTTTAAGCCAAATTAACCTAACAATTTACAGACATTTCTAATTACTAACATAAAGCCTTAAATTAAAATAAGATGTCATCAAAGATAAAAGCTTAAATGACACCGTTATTCTTGCATATTTAAAAATTCTTCCGTTTAATAATTTGTCGAAAGTTTATGACTCTTTATCATATCCAGGCATTTCCGACAACATATGGTCCATAAAGATTCCATATCCCCTGGTTGGATCATTGAGAAAAACATGGGTCACTGCCCCAATCAATCTGTCATTTTGAAGAATTGGACTGCCGCTCATTCCCTGAATGATTCCTCCGGTCAGGTTTAATAATCCGGGATCAGTAACACGAATTACCATGCCTTTTCCATTCTCCCGCTCAGGATAAATTTTTTCTATTTCTACATCAAAGATTTCTATATCATCACCATTAATTACTGTACATATCTGTGCTTTTCCTGTATTAACCTGATGTGAATAACCCACTTCCATAGTGTAGTTAACTTTCGAATTAACTATTTTTCCTGCTGTTTTGCCATAGATGCCAAAATACGAATTCTTGGTGATGTTACCGCTTAAATCGCTTTTATCATTAAAGACACCGATCTTTTCACCTGGCTTTCCCGGTTGTCCTGCTTTGACGGTTTGAATAGTGGCGCTTACGATTTTGCCCCTTAATACATCAATACCCTTTTTAGTATCTGCATCGATGATAATATGCCCTAATGCAGCATAGTTTTTCGTATTAGGATCCCAAAAAGTAAGTGTGCCCACACCTACAATGCCATCCCGCACATAAAGACCGATGCGGTGCCGGTTGGTTTCAGGGCAGTAAATCGTTGGAACTGTTATGGTAATATTTTTATCACTGCGTTTAATTTTTAATTCTACTTCTTTACCACTTGCTTCATCTATAATACGCGCTAAATCGTTTTCAGAAGCAACCTGCCTGTGATTGGCTTCCATTATTAGATCGCCAATTTGTAAACCCTGGTCACGGGCAGGATGTTCCTTCTCTCCGGCATTACTAAGTATGGGAGCAAAACCTACCACCATTATCCCTTTTGATTGCAATAAAACCCCAATTGAATGACCTCCTACAACTACACGCTGAATGGGGATGGATTCAACCGCCATTGATTTAAGTGGAATATAACCCCACAACTTTAACTGCACATTTACTCTGCCTGGTTTAAGGGCAATAATTTTGTAGCCGGAAGCATCTTTATTTACGATTACCGGGGGATCATAAGGAAGTGCCAGTACGCTGCTGCTGGCAGGATTTTTAATTTCCAAGTTGATTTTTTCATCCAGAATATTTGGCAGGTTCAATCGTATGCTGCTGGTTTCACCTACTACCAACTGTTGATATTCAGGTAGGCTCAAAACAATTTTGGCTTGCGGTGTCATGCATAGAGCTAAAAAAAGTATGGCCAGTATAATTCCTATATATGGACGATATTTGGTCAAAAAATCACTTCCCGGCGACTTGATAGATTATATTGTCTCCTGGAAGCGGAAAACTATACTTAACTGGCCGTGTCCTTTTGCGCCATTTCTACCATTTCTTTGGCATGTTCTAAAGTAATTTCCGAATAATTTTGTCCTGCCAGCATTCTGGCTAATTCTGTTATAACTTCCGATTTCTCTAACCTTTTAACCGATGTGGCAGTTCGCTGGTTATTAGTCTGCTTAAGAATCAGGAAATGATGATCTGCATAACTGGCTACCTGGGGAGCATGAGTTACTAAAATAACCTGGTGAGATTTTGCCAGTTCGCTTAGTTTCAGTGCCATAGCTGTAAGTGCTGTTCCTCCGACACCAACGTCTATTTCATCAAAAATCAGCGTAGGTACTTTATAAATTTGTGCCAAAGCTTTTTTTAAAGCTAAAACAAACCGTGACATTTCTCCCCCGGAAGCGATTTTTTCTATAGGGCGCATTGGCTCGCCAGCATTGGGAGAAAAAAGAAACTGTACTTCATCATAGCCATTAAAAGCAGGCTGCTCTCTTTTGTTTACGGCCACCAAAAATTTTATGTCAGGCATATTCAACTGTATTAATTCCTTTTCTACATTTGCCTGTAATTTGTCTGCAGCCTTTTTTCTAGCAGCTGTTAAACAGGATGCAAGTGAATTATATTCCCTTTCCAGTTGAGCGATCTCCTGTTCATATTCTTCTCGGACCT
>JAAZFJ010000169.1 GCA_012511795.1 Syntrophomonadaceae bacterium | reverse complement strand
TTCCTTGATTTGGGGGTATTGTGAAAATGTCGGCTAATTTTGCTTATCTGAACACACGTGATTTTGAGTTTATCGCCCAGGAATGGCTTCCCACCGAGCAAGTTTTTGCTTACCAAGATTTTGTGGATTATTATTCCAAGGATGATGTGAAATCCATTCTCGAACCCTTCCGTAAGATGGCCAAAGAGGTTATCGAACCCACCAATGAAGATGGTAATTCCAACCCCTGTAGTTTTGCTAATGGCAAAGTTACCACTCCTCCTACTTTTGGTCCTCTTTTCCATAAAATGCAGCAGGATGGTTGGGGAACTGCCAATATCGGTTACGGCGAAGATGCCATGACCATGCCTAATTTCCTTTTTGCCATGACTCAGGAAATGACCGCAGCGGCTAACCCGGCTTTCATGCCCTACATAGGATTGACAACCGGTTCTGCAGAATTGATCGAAGCCTTTGCTTCTGAAGAACTGAAGGAAATGTTCTTACCGAAAATGATGGACGGAACCTGGGCAGGAACTATGTGTTTGACAGAAGCTACTGCCGGCTCTGATGTAGGAGATATCCTTTCCAAGGCTTATCCCACTGACGAACCTGGCGTTTACAAAATTAAAGGTAATAAAATATTTATTACCGGCGGTGACAATGATTTCACTGAAAACGTTATTCACCTGTACCTGGCCAGAGTTGAAGGCGCTCGGGAAGGTACCGGCGGAATTTCACTGTTTATCGTACCAAAACTATGGGTAAATCCGGATGGCAGCCTGACTGATAATGATGTTCAGACTACCGGTATTGAACATAAAATGGGACAATTCGGTTCCGCTACCGCTTCACTGGCTATGGGTGAAAACAATAACTGCCGCGGCTGGCTGATCGGTGATCCTCCTGATGAAAACGGCAAAGCCAAAGGTATGGCCCAGATGTTCCAGTGCATGAACTTTGCCCGTTTGGGCACCGGACTCTTAGGACTGGCTGTAACCGCCAATGCTGTTTATAATGCCCGCGAATATACCAAAGACCGCGTGCAGGGACGTCCCTTAACTGATATGAGAGGTGCCCGTATACCCATCATTCAGCATGAAGACATCCGCCGCACCCTGATGCATGGTAAGGCCCATGTGGAAGTTTTCCGGGCCATGATCATGAAAACATTCTTTATGTTTGATGTCCGCGCCAAAGACCCGGATCCGGACAAGAGAGAGGCCGCCAATAATTTCATCGAAATAGTTACACCGATGACCAAAGCTTATCCCACTGATGAGGCTTGGATCCTGATCGGCGAAGCCATCCAGGCTTATGGCGGATACGGCTACTGCGAAGAATATCCCGTTTCCCAGATAGCCCGTGATTCGAAAATCTATTCCATTTGGGAAGGAACCAACTATATCCAGGCCCTGGACTTCATAGGCCGCAAATGGACTATGAAACAAGGCAGTGTTTATGCTAGCTGGTTTAAGCAGGTACAGGATTTCTATGAAGCCAATAAGAATACAGCCGGTTTAGAAAAAGAATTTGAGAAATTCGGCAAAGCAGTTAGTGCTTTGAATGAGATCCAGATGGCTATCGGCGGATATTTTGGCGCTGGCAAAATCAGCTTGATGCCACTATTTGCCCGTCGTATCCTCACTGCTTCTTCAATGGTTTATGGAGCATGGTGTATCCTGGAACA
>JAAZFJ010000168.1 GCA_012511795.1 Syntrophomonadaceae bacterium | reverse complement strand
TGGGGCTTTTGGTTATTATTATGTCATTTACCGGCTTAGTCAACTATATGACTTTTGCCGACAATTATAATAATTCCCTGGTAAATACATATTCAGTGGCTGGCAATGAGTCGGTGAGAAAAATTGAATATGCACTTCATTATGGCAAACCGATAAATAACTATTATGGAATGAATGACACCTTGGCGGAATTAAAAGATCTTATTCCAGAGTTGGATCAGGTAAACATTGTTTCGCCCCGTGGCGATATTTTATACGATTTAAATGGTTTTGTCAGGGATAGCCGCGTACCCGGTGGACTGCTAAAAACGGCTATGTTTGAGCAGGGACTTGTAGACGATAATCTCAGCTATCAGTTCTATGAAGACAAGGCCTATATATTTATTAAAATTAATGACAATACTTCTTATCATGTTGCCAGTCTCCTAATGGTTTTTCCCCAGAGCACCTTCCTGCAATTCAACAGTCAATTGACCATACAATTGCTAGCATATCTGACAGGTATTGCCATGATCGCGTTGCTATTATTAGCCATCAAATTTAAGCAAGAGAAATTAAATAAAAGGACTATTTTAATTACACTAATTGTTGTAATAGGATCGGCCCAACTAGTGTATAGTGGCATAAACTATTTTCTTTTTAACAATGCCTACCTTGATATGGCTTATACAAGTCAAAGGTTCGTACAAAACATCGTGGGTAAAAATATTGAAAGTGTATATTCAAAAGGGCTTAGTATGGAAAACATTGAGGGTATTGACGAATACCTTGGTTCTATAAAAGGCAGTTTGCCGCAAATCGAGGATATTCGTATCGTTTCTCCACAATCAAGTACAGTTAATGCTGACATTTCCACTGACTACATCAATCAACAAATGTTTAAAACTCTTTTAGACATGTTAACTGTGTTGATTATTTCTATATTTTTCATGATTGAAATGACTTTACTGGCTGTAATCATTATGACCAGAGGACCAACCAAAGCAGCTAGTCAGGAAATTGGTGCTAATACTCGAACCAGCCATGGTCTGGTAAGATCACTAACCTTCGTCGTTAACTTATGTGCATTTATGTCCCTCACTTTTATTCCCATTGTAATGAAAAATCTTTATGTACCTGTTAGAGGACTGTCTAAAGATGTAGTGTTGGGGCTTCCGCTTTCAGCAGAAATGCTGGGGGGAATACTGGCAATTATTCTTGCCGGTTGGTTAATTGATAAACAGGGCTGGAGGGCGATTTTTTATATTGGCGTAATGTTCCTGGCAATGGGTAATTCGTTGTCAGGGCTTAGCTCTGGTGCACTTGATTTTGTTCTCTCCCGGGCGATAGCTGGTTTGGGTTTAGGCTTCATTATGATGGCCATAAGAAGCCTAGTGGTCTCGCTGCCGGAGAGTAATGCTGCTATTGCAGAATTTAGTGCAGGCGCTATAGCAGGATTGAATTGTGGCCTTGTAGTCGGAGGTATGATGGCTGACCGGATCGGTTATGCTGCCATATTTTATTTGGCTGCCATACTGGTACTAATCCCATTTATTTTTGTGCGCCGGCTAATGACCCATTTTGAGATCGAAGTGAGAGAAACCAGTGACATTTCAGCCCTGGCGAAATTCATTAATTTTATTGCCGATAAAAAGGCAATCATATTCCTTCTATGTATATTCATTCCTTACTTCGTCAGTGGAGCATTTCTGGATTATTATTTTCCCTTGTTTGCATCGAGTAATGGTCTTTCCCAGAGCGATATAAGCAGAGGTTTCCTCTTAAATGGTCTTTTCATTATCTATTTGGGGCCGGTTTTGACTAGGTTTATTACTAGAAAACTAGGTAACACCAAGGGAATGATCGTTTCTATGTCCATAGTAGTTTGTGCCCTGGCAAGTTTTATGCTATTTGGCACTATTTTTGCCGCCTTTATAACCCTTATATTATTAGGCATTGCCGAGAGTTTCGGGGTTTCAATGAAGACAACCTATTTCTTAAATTTGCAAGGAATTAAGGATTTGGAAATCAACAAGGGGATGGCTTATTTCAGCGTGATGGTAAATATGAGCAGAATGTCCGGGCCAATAATATATGGGCTGGCTTTGTCCCTAGGGATGAGAATGGGGGTGGGGCTAATTTCGTTGGGAATCTTGATACTGTTATTGATATTTATATTTTTTACTAATTTCCACCCGGCGCGGAGTAATACTGCGGAAGCTGCTTAAAGTGGTGCGCCCTTATGGCAAATGTTTAAAGGCAATGAGGTGGTTTCAATTGAATCAAATTACAAAAGTGATGATTTTATGTGTTCTTTCGTTAGGCATCATAAGTGGATGCGCCAGTAATGACGTGGCCCTGCAAAGGGAAAAGAACGCGGCTAAGGCGGACATTATTATTATTGGCGTACCTGTTCCCCTGGAATTTGCGAAGGAAAACACCAACTTTTTGAAAGGCATAGACTTGGCATTAGAGGATATCAACGCTGAGGGTGTTAATGGTAAAGAAATCAAGCTGGAAATCGCAGATGATAAGGGAAATTTTAAAACTGCCGTTGATATCGCCCAGAAATTCAGTAAAAACACCCAGATGGTGGCAGTGATTGGACACTGGTATTCTGATATCTGCATACCCGTATCAAACATATACGAAGAAGCGGGGATGTTAACTATAGTGCCCACAGTTTCCAACCCGGATTTAACTGAAAAAGGATATAAGTACGTTTTTCAGAGTATTACCAGTGATAAGAAGATAGCTCAGGAAATGTGTGCCTATGCGAAAAGTAAAGGTTACCAAAAAGTAGTGATTTGTTATGAAGAAAGTTCTTACGGGAAGAACCTGGCCGCTGCAATAGAAGAGGAGGCCATTAATAATGAAATTAAAATTATCGATCGAACTTCTGGCTTGCTAACTGACGAGCAGTACAAAAAGGCCTACGATAAATGGAAGTCGTTGGAATTCGATGCCATTTTAATGGCCCTCAATATGCCTGAAGGCGGCAATTATATCAAGGCTTTGAAGACCATGAATAAGGATGCGGGGATAATATCCGCTGATGGGATGGATGTAAGTAATTTTATTGAAGTATTAGGTGCGGATGCCGAGGGGGTGTTTATTGCCACTACTTATAGTCCTTATAGCAATAAACCTGAGTTAGAACAGTTTACTAAAAAGTATCAGCGGAAATACAATGAACAGCCAGATATATGGGCAATACAAGGCTACGAATCATTACAGCTTATTGCCCATGCGATAAAAGCAACTAACAGCTATTCACCGGCAGCTTTAGCAAATTATTTGCGTGAGATGGAACCGCTGCAATCCATTTTGGGCGATGTTTCTTTCAACGAATACGGTGAAATTGACGGTCGGGACATTTATAAAAAGGCAGTTGTCGATGGTCAGTTTAATTATATTGATTGAACCTAGCGATTCCACTGCAATAACGTCACGTAAACCCAGAGGAAAAAAACCTATTGACAATGGAATCTCTTAATTAAGGAAGGAACAGATTTATGTCAGAAAATAAGCTTTTTAGAAAAGTATCCCTAGATCGCCTATCCTCTCCGGAAGAACTGGATCAGCGATTGACTGTAGTCTCACCGGTTGGGTGGATAGCCTTAATTGCGGTCGGGTTATTAATTTTTGCCGGACTTGTATGGGGACTTCTCGGCGCCATTGCCGAGAAGTCAACGGGAACGGGGATTATTATATCCAGCGGTGGCATTACCAGTGTTATTCACCATGCCAATGGTCAGATAACTGATGTAAGTGTTCAGGATGGTGATTATGTTGAAAAAGGACAGGTTATAGCCAGGATAGATCAAACCGATCTTATTGTTGAGATTAATAAATATAAGCAAGACCTGGCGGCTGCCAAAACAATAAACCTAGATAATATGGACCTGAATAATATTGAGCTTAATATCAATATATACGGAAAAATCGCTCAAATCTATAAAGACTATAAAGTTGCCCAGGCCACCATAGCAACCCAAAGGGCATATTACAATACCCAGAAAGCTCAGGCTGAAGACGAGCTGGAGCAGGCCCTGGTTCAGTATGAAGCTAGCGAGGAAAAGTATAGAAACTATAAAACTTTATATGAAAGCGGCGCAGTTTCAAAAACTGAATTTAATGACGCTGAACGCCAATTTAAAGTAAGTGAAATGTCCTATAATTCAAAACAACAGAATTTTAATGCACTACCCCAATCCCAGCTTATAGAGGCAGAAACTAATTTTGCCGCCCAGGAACAGTTACTTAGGGAGACGATTACTCTGTCCATAATTGACTTAGAGCAGAACATCCAAAAAATGCAACGAGATTTGATGAATAACAGTGAAGTAGTAGCCAGCGCCTCGGGTCGGGTGTTGGAGATGCAGGTAAAGAAAGGTAGTATCGTTCAAGCAGGCAGCATCATTTGTACGATTGGGGAAGAAAGAGAACAGACTGATGCACTAGAAGCAGTTGTTTATGTTCCTGTGGACCAGGGGAAAAAAATAAAACCTGGCATGGAAGTGAACATATCTCCTACAACCGTTAAAAAAGAGGAGTATGGATTTATGCTGGGAAATGTAGTCTCGGTTTCTCAATATCCAGCTAGTGCTCAAGGAATGATGCTTACGCTGGGTAACAGTGATCTAGTGAAGCAGTTATCCGGTGAGGGTGCGCCGATTGAGGTTAGAGTAGAGTTAGTCATGGACAGCAATACTCAGAGCGGCTATAAATGGTCAACTCCCAATGGAGCACCACTGGTGGTAGATGACGGTACCTTCTGTTTAGGGGAGGTAAAGGTTAGCCAAAAGAGACCAATTAGCATGGTCGTACCTTTTATTAAAAAGATTCTGCCTATTATAGAATAATATTGACCTAAACCATGTCATCCTGAGCGAAGCGAAGGATCTCGCTTTTGGCGGAGGCAGACTCTTCACCGCATTCAGAGTGACAGAGATGTGTTTAGAATGACATCTAAGAGTGATTTTGTTGTATATTCAAAATCCTCAAATAAAATGCTGGATTTTGAGGTGATAACTTTGCAGGCAAAACAAAACAGAAAAAAAGTCCCTTCCATACTGCAAATGGAAGCAGTGGAATGCGGTGCGGCATCACTGGCCATGATTTTTGCTTATTATAAAAAATTCGTGCCCCTGGAGAAGTTGCGGGTTGATTGTGGAGTTACTCGTGATGGGGTAAAAGCCAGCAACATGTTAAAGGCAGCCCGCCGATACGGTTTTGTAGCCCGGGGCTTTAGGAAAGAGCCGGCAGATTTAAAAAGTATGCCGCTGCCAGCTATTATTCACTGGAATTTTAATCACTTTGTAGTTTTAGAAGGCTTTGGCAAGGATCAGGTTTATATCAATGACCCTGGCAGTGGTCCCCGAACCCTTTCCGAAGAAGAATTTGACTTGGCCTTTACCGGAGTCGTTTTGACCTTTGAGCCAGGTCCTGAATTTCAATCCAGTGGTAAAAAGAATAGTTTTTTTGAGTCTTTGCGGGATTGGCTATCTGGTTCTAAGGTTGCCATTATTTACTTGGTTTTAATTGGGTTACTAATGGTAATACCGGGTTTAATAGTCCCTGCCTTTAGCAAGATTTTTATTGATGATGTTTTGTTAGGCGGCAAGAATGATTGGTTAAAACCTTTACTGTGGGGTATGGGGACAGTGGTAATTTTGCAGGCGGTACTAACATGGCTGCAACAGCATTATCTGTTAAAAATGGAAACTAAAACGGCTGTAAGCAATGCCGGTAAATTCTTCTGGCATATCTTCAGGTTGCCGGTAGAATTTTTCCAGCAGCGTTCTGCCGGAGATATTTCAAACCGGATGCAAAGCAATGATCAGGTAGCCGCTTTTTTATCTCGGGAATTGGCCGAAACAGCCATTGGCCTTTTAACCATCGTATTTTACTTTATTGTTATGCTTCAGTACAGTGTCGTTTTAACCATGATCTCATTAATCGTAGCTGCCTTAAGTATTGCTTACCTGCTTTATTCGTCCAATAAGATTGAGACTTTAAACCAAAAATTGCTGCAGAACAGAGGAAAAGTGATGGGGTTTTCAGTATCCGGCTTATATATTATGGAAACTTTGAAAGCCTCTGCATCAGAGTCAGATTTTTTTGCCAAATGGGCGGGATATCATGCTAAAGAGATTAATTCCCAACAAAGCCTGGGCAAAACAACGCAGGTATTATTACAGCTGCCTGAGTTTTTAGCTGAGTTTGCCAATGTAATTGTATTATTTGTGGGAGGACTCATTATAATCAGTGGAAACTTAACCATTGGTTCCTTAATTGCTTTTCAGGGACTTCTGGGTAGTTTCATGAACCCGGTTAACGGGCTAACCCAAATGGGGATGCAAGTGAAACAGGTGCAAGGTGATATTAACCGCCTGGAAGATGTATTTAAGTACAACCTTGATGAAAATGTCAGCCGTGAAGCAAAAGTAGATAATGCAGAAGAGGCTTATCAAAAGTTAGACGGTTATATAGAAATAAAGGAGTTATCTTTCGGTTATAACCCTTGGGATCCGCCACTCATCGAACACTTCAACCTTAGTCTTAAGCCGGGTTCACGGGTGGCATTGGTGGGTGGTTCCGGAAGTGGTAAAAGTACGATTGCCAGGTTAATTGCCGGCATTAACCAACCATGGTCCGGGCAGATTCTGTTTGACGGGAAGCCTAGAGAGAAATTGCCCCGTAGTGTAATCATTAATTCTATGGCGGTAGTGGATCAAGATATCACCATGTTTGATGGCACCATTAAGGACAACCTTACCATGTGGGATACCACCATATCTGAATTTGGTATCATTCGCGCTGCCAAAGATGCCTGTATTCATGATGATATTAATATGAGAGATAAGGGATATGACCATAAAGTAAGCGAGGGTGGTGCCAATTTTAGCGGGGGTCAGAGACAAAGGCTGGAAATTGCCAGAGCATTAACGGGCAATCCCTCCATATTGATACTGGACGAGGCGACCAGTGCCCTTGATGTCCACACTGAAAAGCTGGTCGATGAGAATATTCGCCGTCGCGGCTGTACCTGTATCATCGTTGCCCACCGCTTAAGCACAATCAGGGATTGTGATGAAATCATTGTCATGGATCGAGGCAAGATTGTTGAACGCGGCACCCATGATGAATTAAAAAATGCCGAGAGGCTTTATGCAGAACTGATTAGTGTTTAACTCAGCGCGAAAGAGAGGTGATTACTGTGAGTTTTTGGGAAATAATACCATATGTTCAGATAGAAGCCGAAGGAAATAAGCCTTTACTTCTGACCGGACCAAAAGCTTGGCTGGTTCAAGAAGGAAAGGCGGATATATTTATTACCAAAGTTGTTAGTGATGATACTACGGGGAGCAGAAATTACTTATTTTCAGTTGAAAAGGGGGATGTTTTATTAGGAATAGCCCCTTTAGCTGTAAACGAAGGTGAATTTGGTCTTCTGGCTGTTGGGCATACCGGCACCGAGTTACTGGAATTTAATTGGCATCAATTTG
>JAAZFJ010000167.1 GCA_012511795.1 Syntrophomonadaceae bacterium | reverse complement strand
GAGCCGGTTACAAATTTTGCTGCATCAGAGGCCAGGTAAAGAACCGCCCCGACTACATCATCAACCTCTCCCACTCTGCCAAACAAAATACGCCTTTTTACATCTTCGTGGAAAGCTTCATTTTCAAACATCGGCGCGGTAAAAGGAGTATAAATAAAGGTGGGGGCCACAGTATTCACGGTTATGTTGTATTTGGCCCATTCACCGGCTAAAACCTTGGTGAACTGGGCTACTGCACCTTTGCTGGCACAGTAGGAAGACCGTCTTTCATAGCCTACCACCGACATGGCTGAACCAAGGTTTATGATCGAGCCACTATTTTGCTTAATCATGACCTTACCGGCTGCCTGACAGCAAAAGAAAGAACCCTTGGCATTGGTGTTGAGAACTTTGTCCCAGGCTTCCTCGGTAACATCTTCTCCTCTTTGCTGTACATTGACACCGGCTGAATTCAGCAATATATCGACATGCCCGAAGTCAGTTTCGATTTGCTTAAAAGTTTCATAGATCTGGCTGACTTTGGTAACATCACAAACGTAGGTTCTGCACTTGCCGCCCAGACCTTCGATTTCCTTTTTAGCCTGCTCCAAAGCTGCCTCTGAATAGTCGATCAATGCAATCTCAGCCCCATTTTGCATAAAGGCAATGGCACAAGCTTTGCCGATACCATTACCGCCTCCGGTTACTGCTGCTGCTTTTCCGTTTAAGTCAGCGCTAAGACTTGCCATTTTTTAACCTCCTATTAATCCTGCCAGAATGCGAAGGCACGACAGGGGCTGCCAGTGAGGCCCACAAATTTAAGCGGGAAAAATCCAACACAGAAGTCGCTGTGTTTGGGTATGTGGGTAATATTTACAAGGCTCTCGGTATGGATAATTTCTCTTTCTGCGTGAACAGTATGGTTCGGGTAATCCAGGTCAGCAGGAGTATCCAAACTGGCAGCATCAGTGCCGATATTCACCAGCCCCTGGTCTAACAGCCAGGTGGTAGCTTCTTTATCCAGGCCGGGATATTGACTTAGATAACGGTTAGGATCGATTACTGAATAGGGCTCAATACCTGTCCAATAAAGCAGGGTCATTCCCGGTTTCAGGGTTACTTTTGCGGTATCCAGAGCTTTTTTCACTGCATCCAGGGTTATATGAACACGGCCTTGTACAAAGGATAGATCGATCCAGGCAGCAGGAGTGATCAATTCGTTTAAAGTTATTTTATCTACTGAGAGATGAGATTTACTGGGGTCAAAATGGTAAACTGCATCAACATGTGTGGAAGTGTGATCACAGGTAACGATCCCTTTTACACCGAAGCCGTATGGATAATTACTGGCTTCTCCCAGGCTGAATTTGGTTTCCTCGTGGGTTTTGTGCCACCAGAAGGCAGTTTTCATATGACCTGGATAGACAGGGATATCAGGGCCGACATCTTTGCCCAGGTCAAGGAAGGTGAACTTTTTGCCGAGAAGTTCAATGGTACTTAGTGGTGCTTTGTTTGTTTCCGACATATTCTTGTTCCTCCTTAATGAAATATTTTACGGGTTTATACCTTGTGCTTTTCAGCTTTTAAAAGCACGAAAATATTTGGCATTTCCCGCCTTTCACTAAATTATTGCAAATTATGTACCAGTTCTTCTAAAAATATTGAGATTTAAAAGAATTACGCATTTCTTGGGGGTCAGCGAGGAAAGTCTGAAAAAACAACGATCATGTAAAAAATAGCAGTGTGATTCAATATCGTGACAGCTTGAAAAACAATTGGCGGTTACTTCTGGTTATATAGTGAAAAAAATCACCTGACACGATATCGCGTCGGGTGATTCTTAATCATGACAGTTTTTAATTGTCCTGCAACGGAATGCCATATTGTTTTGCTTTTCGCCATATGGTAGTTTGGCTGGTGCCAAGTGCGGCAGCTACTTTTCTGCTGCTTCCCAGCCGGGCAACATATCTTCTGATAAGTTCTTTTTCAAATGCTTCCACTTCACTTTTCAAAGAGATGACAGAGGTGTCATCTGTATCAATACTAATTTTAAAGTTTTCTTCAGAATCCGGAAAGATTATTTCTTTGATCACAGCATCCGGACTGGTTACAACTGCTCTTTCAATTACATTTCGCAGTTCCCTGATATTACCGGGCCAGTTGTAATTCTGCAGTGCCGTAAGCAGATGTCTGTCTAAAGATTTGTTTAATTTGTATTTCTTATTGAAATTATCCAGGAAATGTTCCACAAGCGGTTCTATTTCCCCTTTTCTTTCTCTTAAAGGCAAAACATATATGGGAACTACGTTAAGCCGATAAAAAAGATCTTCGCGAAATAGTTTTTCTTTTACCATATCCCGCAAGTTTCTGTTGGTCGCTGCAATCACTCTTACATCAACTTTTATAGGCAGGTTTCCTCCTACCCGGGTAAATTCATTTTCCTGCAAAACCCTGAGTAGTTTTACCTGCAGGTGCAGCGGTATATCACCGACCTCATCCAAAAACAGTGTACCGTGATGAGCCAGTTCGAAAAACCCCATTTTGCCTTCCTTGCGGGCGCCGGTGAAAGCCCCGGCATCATAACCGAAAAGCTCCGATTCCAGTAGATTTTCAGGTATGGCGGCACAGTTTATTTTAACAAAAGGTTTGTCACGGCGCGGGCTTTGGTTGTGCAGTTCACGGGCTACTACTTCTTTGCCGACTCCAGATTCCCCTTGGATCAATACTGTGGAATCCACTTTGCTGACCCGAACGATCAATTCTTTCATAGCTTTGGAGGAGGCAGCTTCAGCGACAAGAGTATCTTCCATTTTTATCTTCTTCAATTCATCTTCATAATGCCGGCGCAGGCTGTTGGCATGTTCCACTTCCTGGCGAAGAATATCCAGTTCGGTCAAGTCACGGGCATTGGTTATAATACGTACCAATTCGCCTTTGTCATTAAAAATGGGATTGCCGGTTACCAGGATCTCCTTGCCGCTTTTAAGCTTCTGGGTAAAAGTGACTGCCTTCTTTGTTTCAATGACCATGATTACATCAGAATGTTCATAAAGTCCTGCTTTTACAAGGTTATACATGTTCTGGTCTACCAATGCTTCCCGGTTCAAACCGGTGATGCGCTGATAGGAATCATTGATGCTTATAATCGTTCCTTCGCTGTCAGAGACTACAATGCCGTCAAAAGAGGCTTGTATAACAGCATCCAGTTCATCTTTTAATTCTTTGGTGTAGACCAGTTCATTGGATACAGACTCCAGTTCAGTGATATCATGTATATTTACCAGTACATTGGTTAGTTCACCCTGGGAATTGAAAATAGGTGTGCCTATGAATAAAGCTGTTTTGCCGGTTTTGGTTTTCTCGGTGTAACTTACAGACTGGCCGCTTTCTATAACCATTATGGCTGCTGCTTTCCTATAAAACCCTTTTTCCACTAATTCGTACATGGATTTGCCTAAAATGTCTTCAGCTTTATTTCCGGTTATTCTGGTATAAGCGTCATTAACGCGCAGAACCTTGCCTTGGGCATCGGTGATAAAAAGACTGTCCAGTGATTTTCTTAAGATTGTTTCCATATCATTATTGGTTTGCAGGGCGTCTTTCAAAACCCGATTGAGATTTTCCAGGTCAGATATATCCTGTACAACTCCAACTGCGCCCTTAATTTTTCCATCTACAATAATAGGAGTGCGGTTGGAAAACAGAGTTTGTCCATTGTATTCTATTTTGCGATTCTTCTCTGTAGCCCCGGTTTGTAATATTTCAGCCAGAGGGCCGTGGGGGAAAACCTCTTCATAGAGCTTGCCAATCACATCACTGCAATCCATGGAAAAAATCTGTTCGGCTGCTTTGTTAAAGATACAAATTCGGCGGTGTTCATCGATACTAATGATACCGTTATAAACTGATTCGATCACTAGGTTGAGTGCGGCTTCATTTAAAAATGCTTCAGGGGAGTTTTCAAAAGAGAAGGATGAATGATTCCCGAAATCTTTTTCAAGCACATTTTCAACTCCTCATACAACGCAAATAAATTGTTATTTGCATCATCAATTTATGACAAATTGACAGGAAATCTTCTAATTTAAGATATCATAAGGCAAGTTAAAAAGACAATAGGATATTAAATTTCAATGATGGATATTCTTCACCAAAAAAATAATCCCAATGATATAATAATTATTAAGGTTACAGTTTAAGGGTGGCAGCATATGAATGATTTAATCGAGATAATAGGAATTAAAGAAGAAAACTGTACCAACTGTCATCAATGTATAGCGGTCTGCCCGATCAAGATTTGCAGTGATGGCAGCGGTGATGTAGTCAAATTTGACAATAACCTGTGCATTGGCTGCGGCAGGTGTATTGAAGCTTGCGTAAAAAGCCATAGTGGAGTGGTGGAAAAAAGCGCCCGTTTTGCCATCGACGACACACCACAATTTCTGGCTGACCTGCCTGAAAAGGAAATGGTTGCTCTGATAGCGCCATCTGCTCATAGCAATTTCAATTTAAAAAAACTAATTACTGCTCTGAAAGAACTGGGCATTAAATATGTATACGATGTCTCACTGGGTGCAGAGATCACAGTGGCTCTTTATCATGATGCAATTGAAAAGGGAGAGGTAAAACTGCCGCTTATTGCTACTCCCTGTCCGGCTATTGTCAAGTATATCCAGCTAAATCATTCCACACTCCTTAATCATCTGGCACCTTTTGGCAGTCCGGTGCATAATCTGTCTGTTTATGTTAAGTCACTTCATCCTGAAGCAGAACAGGTCTTCTTTTCTCCCTGCCTGGAAAAAAGAAGGGAAATACAAGATAAAAAGATCATAAAATATAATGTTATTTACCAGTCCCTGCAGAAAATTCTCAAGGATAAAAATATTGATATTGCTGCTATGCAGGAAGGTGAATTTGATCAAAGCATCCCGGCAGGAATTGCCACTAACTTTTCCACCCCCGGGGGTTTAAAGGAGTCGTATCTCTTCCATTACCCTGAAACAAAAGCCAGCTCCATTGCCAGAGTTGAGGGCTCCATTGTCTTTGATAATTACCTGCGCAGGCTTGAGCGGTCAATCCATAAGAAAAGTGCTTCTTTACCGCTTATTGTTGATATCCTCAGTTGTGAAAAGGGTTGTAATATGGGGGTTGGGTGTATCAATAAAGCAGTGGGGGAAATAGAGTATGCCATTGCTACACGTTCGGAACAAAGCAGTGGTGATGAAGCTGCAAACCATAAGCTGGGTTTATTTCTGAAAGAGGTAATTAAAAAACACGATTTTTCAGCTGGCCCATACAGTGACCTTTCTCATATGAACCAACTTGAAATACCGGATGATAAACAACTGAAACAAATTTATATAGATATGCACAAGCTTGAAGAGAAAGATTTTAGGAATTGTGCAGCTTGTGGATATAACTCTTGCCATCATATGGCGATTGCCATTTTTAATGGTTTGAACAAAGTGCAGAACTGCCATCTTTACCAGGAAAAAGAACTGCTTAAAGAGCAGCAGGCATTGCGAAATATGCATATGGAACTTAGCGATGTTTTTGGCTCTATGTCTGACGGAGTAATTGTACTTAATAAAGAGGGGAGAGTATCTCAATTTAATCCTGCTGCACAAAAAATTATCGGCTATTCAGATGAAGCTTTGATTGGAGTCCATGTAGTTGACCTTTTCAGTGGCAAAGCTCCTGGTACATTAAATCTTCTGCAAACCGGACAGCCCTTTGATGATCGGGAAATCCTGCTGGATGGCTTTCGGGGTAAGATTCATGCTATGGCCTCGGGAAAGCCGCGGTTTGATGAAAATAACAAGATTGCAGGTGCAACAGTGATCCTTAGGCCGATTGCCCACGTACAGGACTTAGTAAACACATTCAGCGGGGCCCAGGCAACTTTTACTTTTGACTCCATAATAGGTGAAGATAAGCAGCTTAAACGCTGTATTGAACTGGCAAGAAGGGCAGGGATCAATGATTCCACTGTACTTCTGCAGGCTGCCAGCGGAACCGGCAAGGAAGTATTTGCACAGGCTATTCATAATGGCAGTTTGCGCCGTAACGGTCCTTTTGTGGCTATCAACTGTGCGGCCCTGCCCAGGGAGCTGGTGGGAAGTGAATTGTTTGGCTATGTAGAAGGCGCCTTTACTGGAGCAAAAAGGGGAGGAAGGCCGGGGAAATTTGAACTGGCTAACAAAGGAACTCTTTTTTTGGACGAAATCGGAGACATGCCGTTGGAACAGCAGGCTATGCTGCTGCGGGCTATACAGGAAAAGGCTATTTTAAGGGTGGGCGGCGACAGCCTGATAAATGTTGATGTAAGAATCATAGCCGCTACCAACCAGAATCTGCTTAACCTGGTACACCAGGGGAGATTTCGGGCTGATCTTTATTATCGATTAAATGTAGTTCAGATCATCATCCCCGCCTTAAAGGAAAGACGGGATGACATAAAAATCCTGTTCGAACATTTTATTCAGCAAATGTCACCCAAGTTCAACCGGCAAATATCTAAAGTTGATCCTGCTGTAATAAAATGCCTGGAAGTTTATGACTGGCCGGGAAATATCCGTGAACTGCAGAACGTGGTGGAAAGAATTCTGCTGGTTGCTGAAGACGGGCGTATTACTGTAGACTACCTGCCCCGGGAAATTGTTAATGAAGCAGTGGGCCATTCCCGAGAAAGGTGGGATTTTATACCTGGCTCTGTATCAGATGTTTCAGGTTTAAATGTTGACCGCAGTATGCGCAAATTATATGTTATGGAACAGGAAAAGGAAAAAATAATAAGAGCTTTGGATATGCACGGGGGAGTTGTAAGTAGAGCTGCAGCTGAACTGGGAATATCACGCAATACTTTTTACAGGAAAATGAAAAACTATGGCATCACCAACTAATTGCAAAGCTGTAACAAAAGTGTCACTTAAGTGACACTTTTGTGAAAGACGGAACAAACCAGTTACACTTTTGTGACATTAAGAAGTTATCGGCAAAAAATAAATAAAGAATAAGAAAAAAATAATATTTATTAGTAACGCCTAAATAAAGGCGTTCTTTTATTTTTATAAATAAATAAAATGTTTATTTAAAAATGGTTGGCACAAAGTTTGCATATTAATAGGTCAAAGCAAGTGAAAAATAGTACAAACTAATGAAAGGAGATGAATATTTAATCTGATGATAACTCAAGCAGATAAAGATACATATACCAAATTCAATGTAAGGAGGAATGATTTATGAATAAGGCGCTTGTAAGAACAACAAATAATTACAATGGATCACAGGGTAAGAATCGTATGAGCCGTGACAGCTCAAATAGCACTGCTGAAATAAAGTTTGATTTCGGGCCATGCCCGCGCAGCGTTGATGAAGTATATTCACTGGGAATTAAGCTACAGTATTTTATCGGTGGTCTTTACGTGGAACTGACAGATTTCCGGCAGGGAAGCGCCAAGAAATTTTACAAGGAACAGGTTATGAAACAGTTGGCTATTAAGGAAGAGATTCAGAGCCTGGCCAACGATAATTTAAATCAGTTGCTGGCATATTTTTACGAAAACGGCGGCCCGGTTATTGAACCGCCAGTATCTGAACAGACCGCCAGAGAAATTCAACCCTTCTTTGCCAGAATTGCAGATAACACTTTAAAAGAGATTGAAAGTATTAAAGAAGCTGCCCGGGAAACAAGTGATGAAGAAATAGTAAAAATGATCGATATGAACGTAAAAGAAATGTACACAGCAATGAGCAAGCTTTTAAATACAGTTAAAGAAGTAAGTGAGGCATTCGAAAATCTCGCAGCTTTAAACAGTTAAAGAAATATTGAGATGGAAACTGACCAGCTTAAGAAAGGATGGTGTGAATTATGACTACAATGAAAATGATCGGTAAGGCTTTGTTAATGATTTGTTGCGCACCAATCGTACTGATCGGAATGGTATTTGCTATATATGGTGCTCTGGTGGTCGGAGTAGTTCGCCTGATCCGCGGAAAAAATAAAGAGGATGATGTGGTTTTAGAACAGATGACAGAAACTTCCGCACAGTTGGTGGCCGAGGGCTCTAAAATGATACATCCTGCAAGCCACGCAACAGTCTAATACGAATATGATAACTTAATAATAAGTTGACCTGAGTGTCGGACTCTCCTTCCCCCCCCACCCCCCACCGGCATTCAGGTCCGGCTTATAAATACAAGCAGAATGGAAATCCTTCTGCTTGCTTTTATTTTAGTGGTTTCTGCATTATAAATAGGATACTATTTTAAGTGGAGTTTAATTAAAGAGAGGTAATATAAAATGCACGGTGAATTGAAGCCTGCTGTGCGTAAATTTATAATAGCCCTATTCATTTTTGCTTACGCAGGTCTGAACTATTACCTGGGCTGGCGGGGATGGGAAGCTTTTGGCAGCTATATATTTCAGTGGCAAGCTTATTACTGGGGAATGCTGGGAACCCTGGCTTTTGCATATTTTTTTGGTCATTTTCTGAATAGGTACTCACCGGGAAGAGTAAGCGATGTTTTACTTTGGACCGGTGCTTACTGGATGGGATTTTTCTTTTACGCACTTTTGACGGTAGTCTTAATTGATATTCTGCGCTTTATGGATAACTTTTTTGGTTTTTTGCCGGCGGCAATTAAAAATTCGCCTACCCTGGTGGCTGTAATAATATTGATTTTTCTAGCTGTACTGATGCTTTATGGTACTTATAACAGCCGCAGGCCGGTATTGAGAAAATATCGGATTACGATTCCGGCACCGAGTAAACTGAAAAATTTAAAGGCTGTACTGGTATCTGATGTCCACCTGGGAAACATCATAGGGAGAGGACGGCTTGAAGGACTGGTTAAAAAGATAAACAAAAGACAGCCGGACATTGTATTTTTTGCTGGAGATATAATCGATGGTGATATAAGGCCTTTTGAAGAACAAAAAATGGGCCTTCTGCTGTCCAAGATTAAATCCAGGTACGGGGCTTTTGCCGTAATGGGTAATCACGAGTATTTAGGCGGGCAGTACAAGGAATTGATCAAGGCCCTTGAAAAATCAGATATCAAGGTTTTACGTGATGAACAATTCCTGCTCAAAAACAGTCTGTACATAATTGGAAGGGATGATAAATACAGCCGCAACAGAAAGAGCCTTGCGGACCTTATGGCTGAACTGGAAACTCAGCTTCCGGTTATCGTCCTGGATCATAATCCTGCAGATATTGAAGAAGCAGCGCAAAACCATGTGGATTTGCAGCTTTCAGGACATACCCATACCGGCCAAATGTGGCCTTTAAACTATATTACGGCCAGGATTTTTGCTACTGACTGGGGTTATTTGAAAAAAGGCAGTCTGCAGGTGATCGTCTCTAATGGCTATGCTACCTGGGGACCTCCAATCAGAATTGGCAATCGCCCGGAACTGGTGGAAATTATAATCAGGTTTCGATAAACTTTTACCCGGGCATTCCTTGAGTCTCTATTTGTGAAATTAGTTGCAAACTATTTATAGGTTGGTTATTATTATTGTAACAACCCTGCTAATTAGGTGTTCGGCTGAATTAAAGGGGTCAACATAGTAATTATGTGTGACCGCTTGCTCAGGCCGGGTAAGCGATTTATTTTATCCAAGGGCAGTCAGAAAGGAGCTAAATTGTGGAAAAAAGGCTAGGAGTAGTAGGAATCGTGATTGAGGATCGTTCGGTGGCACCCCAGATAAATAAAATTCTCAGCGATTATGCGGAGACCATCATCGGACGCATGGGCCTTCCAAATCAGGCGGAAAAGGCGGCCATTATATCTTTGATTGTTAACGGCACCACGGATGAAATTGGGGCGATGACAGGTAAATTAGGAAGCCTTAAACAGGTAACCGTGAAAAGTGCTTTGGCTAAAAGTAATTAATATAGACCCCGGCACACCAAAAAATAGAAGAATTCTGATAAAAATGGCGGTGGCAAATTGAAAGCGCTGATCGACCAACTTGAGACAAACCGTATATTGACCAAGGAAGATCTGGTACAGCTTATCATGCAGAGGAATCCGGAACTGGATCAATACCTGTTTGACAAAGCAGTTGCTGCTCGCCGCAGGATTTATGGAAATGATATATATATCCGTGGACTTATTGAATTCACCAATTACTGCAAAAACGATTGTTTTTATTGTGGGATCAGGAAGAGCAACAAGAATGCTGCCCGCTACCGGCTTACATTTGAGGAGGTTCTTGGTTGCTGTGCAACCGGATATGATTGGGGGTTCCGTACTTTTGTGCTGCAGGGTGGAGAAGACAGATATTATAGCGATGAACGCCTTTGTGATTTGATCAATGCCATAAAAAACAAATATCCCGATTGTGCATTGACCCTATCTATAGGCGAAAAAAGCTATGCCAGCTGCCAGGCCTATTTTAATGCTGGTGCCGACCGGTATTTACTGCGTCATGAAACGGCTGATGAGAGGCATTATGAAAAACTGCACCCGGCTTCGATGGTGCTGTCAACTCGCCGGCAATGTCTATATGACCTGAAAAGAATTGGCTTTCAGGTGGGGTGTGGTTTTATGGTCGGATCTCCGTATCAAACGGCGGAGCATTTGGCTGCGGATTTGTTATTTATTAAGGAGTTTGCTCCTGAGATGGTGGGGATCGGGCCTTTTATTCCCCATCACGACACACCCTTTGCCCAGGAACCTGCCGGGAAGCTTGAGATGACACTTTTCATGCTGGGGTTGGTTCGTCTTATGCTGCCTGATGTCTTGCTGCCCTCCACAACAGCGCTGGGAACCATAGACCCTCAAGGGAGAGAACTTGGCATTCTTGCCGGAGCCAATGTTGTAATGCCGAATTTATCACCGCTGGTGGTCAGAAATAAATATTTGCTTTATGACAATAAGCTCTGTACCGGAGATGAAGCTGCAGAAGGCTTGGAAAATCTGAAGAAAAGTATGGAAAAGATTGGCTGTCGTATCATCGTCCACCGGGGAGACTACAAACCCAAATCGTAAAAGATCTGCCTTGATAAAAAGGCCTGATCAGAAAGGGAGTAAAGAATGTACAATCCGAAATCACCAAAAGCGGAAGAATTCATAGCACACCAGGAAGTCCTGGACACCCTTGAATATGCACAGAAAAGCAAGAGCAATGCAGCATTGATTGACAGCATTCTGGCCAAGGCCAGACTAAAAAAGGGTTTATCACATAGAGAAGCGGCGGTTTTACTGGATTGTGATATCGAGGAAAAGAATCAGGAAATATATAAGCTGGCAGAACAGCTTAAAAAAGATATTTACGGCAATCGTATCGTAATGTTTGCTCCATTATATCTGTCCAATTACTGCGTCAACGGGTGTGTTTACTGTCCATACCATGCCCGGAACAAACATATTGCCCGGAAAAAACTGACCCAGGAGGATATCCGCCGTGAGGTCACCGCGCTGCAGGATATGGGACACAAGCGTCTGGCCATTGAAGCCGGAGAACATCCCTTTATGAACCCTATTGAATATATTCTGGAATCCATTGAGACCATTTACAGTGTTAAACACAAGAACGGTTCCATCCGCCGGGTCAATGTCAATATTGCTGCCACTACGGTAGAAAATTATAAGAAACTGAAAGATGCCGGAATAGGAACTTATATCCTGTTTCAGGAAACCTATCATAAAGAAAGCTATGAAAAATTACATCCCACTGGGCCTAAAAATGATTACGCCTGGCATACTGAGGCAATGGACCGTGCCATGCAGGGCGGCATTGACGATGTGGGCCTGGGGGTACTGTTCGGGCTGGAATCGTATCGCTATGAGTTTACTGCTCTTTTGATGCATGCTGAGCATATGGAAGCAGCCTATGGGGTTGGGCCTCACACTATAAGTGTTCCCAGGATCCGTCATGCTGATGATATCGACGCCGGAGCTTTTAAAAACGGCATCAATGACGATACTTTTGCCAAACTGGTGGCTTGTATCCGTATTGCCGTTCCTTATACGGGTATGATCGTTTCCACTCGCGAAAGTCAGAAGTGCAGGGAAAGGGTTCTGCACTTGGGCATTTCACAGATCAGCGGTGGGTCGCGCACCAGTGTGGGAGGATATGTAGAACCGGAACCCGAAGACGAAAAATCAGAGCAGTTTGATGTGAATGATACCAGGACCCTGGACCAGATAGTTTTGTGGCTGATGAAAACCGGACATATTCCCAGCTTTTGTACCGCTTGTTACAGGGAAGGCAGAACCGGAGACCGGTTTATGAGTCTGGCTAAAAACGGACAGATACAAAACTGCTGCCACCCCAATGCTTTGATGACTTTAAAAGAGTACTTGGAGGATTATGCTTCTGAAGAAACAAAACAAACCGGGGAGCAGTTGATAGGTGACGAGCTGAAGAATATCCCCAATGAAAAAATCAGAGCCATTGCCAGGAAAAACCTGGATGAAATAATCGACGGCCAGCGCGACTTCAGGTTCTAAACATCTTGATCATTAGCCCTATAAAGGGATGGTATTAAGCCTGATGGTTAAGAACGCTGGGGCCAGATCGTGCGGAAGCAATAATTAGGAGGCAAGAAATGACCAGTTTAAACGAAACACCCAAGGGAATGCGGGTTGCCATTGCTTTTTTAGGCCGGCGCAATGCCGGTAAATCTTCCGTGCTCAATGCCCTGGTGGGATATGACCTGGCCATTGTATCTGATGTCGCCGGTACCACTACTGACCCGGTGAACAAAAACGTGGAAATCAACCCCCTGGGGCCTTGTGTAGTGATAGATACAGCCGGGATCGATGATGAGGGAGAATTGGGGGAGAAACGCCGGAGTAAAACAAAAGGAATTATCAAAGATGCCGATGTAGGTCTGATAATTATTGGTGACGGTATGTGGACTCCCTTTGAAGAAGAAATTCTTGAAAGCCTTACGGCCAAGTCCAAGCCGGTGATAATCGTGTTAAATAAAACCGACTGCTGTGATGCGGAGGAAGCTATAAAAGCCATTAAAGAGCGCGGCCTTGATTATGTACTGACTTCGACTGCCACCCGGGAAGGGATAAAAGATCTTAAAGAAAAGATCCGGGCCTTAAAAAATATTTCTGTTCTGGAGTCTCCTTCCCTGCTGGGCGGCCTGATCAAGGCAGGGGATATCGTGTTACTGGTGGTCCCTATCGACTTGGGAGCCCCCAAAGGGAGGCTTATCCTGCCTCAGGTGCAGACCATCCGCGATATCCTGGATAACCAGGCAGCTGCACTGGTAGTTAAAGAAACGGAGTTGAACAGTATCTTAATGAAATTAGCTGGGCCTCCCACACTGGTCATTACTGATTCCCAGGTGGTTCATGAGGTAGCAGAAGTTGTCTCGGAATTCGTTCCTTTAACAACTTTTTCTACTATATTCTCCCGTTTTAAAGGTGATTTGCGGCAGTTGGTCAAGGGGGTAAATACCATCGATAAACTGCAGGACGGGGATAAGGTCCTGATCGCTGAGGCCTGTACCCACCATGTCATGTCCGATGATATCGGCCGAGTAAAGATCCCGCGCTGGATGGAGAATTACACCGGCAAAAAACTGCAATTTGTGGTTGCTGCCGGTCCTTCTTTCCCGGATGACATTAACAGGTACAGCCTGATCCTGCAATGCGGCGGTTGCACCATCAGCCGCACCGCCTATCTCAATCGCCTGGAAAGGGCTGCGGAAAAAGCGATCCCTATAACCAATTACGGCATTGCAATTTCCTACATGCAGGGAGTCTTGCCGCGGGTTATCAGCCCTTTTCCGGAGACAAAGGACTGGAATTAGCCGTTTTCTTTTTCTTCTCCAGGCGAAGTTTTTAACATCTGTCCCATTAAATAGAGTGGTTCAAAAAAAAGCGGATAATAATCCGCCTTTTACGCTATATATGAATCTTTTTACAGATTGGAAGCGACAAAATCCCAGTTGACCAGATCCCAAAATTTCTCTACATAAGTTGGCCTTGCATTCCTGTAATCGATGTAGTAAGCGTGTTCCCAAACATCACAGGTTAAAAGGGGTTTTTTGTTGTCAATCAAGGGATTAACAGCGTTACTGGTGCTGACTATTTCCAGTTTGCCTGCAGAATTTTTGACCAGCCAGGCCCAACCGGAGCCAAAAGTGCCTATTGCAGCAGCGGAGAACTTTTCTTTAAAGGCTGCAAAGGAGCCGAAAGCTTCGTTTATGGCCTCTGCCAGTTTGCCTTTTGGTTCACCACCCGCATTAGGGGCCAGGCAATTCCAGTAAAAAGTGTGATTATAAACCTGGGCAGCATTATTAAAAATTCCGCCACTGGATTTTTTAATTATTTCTTCCAGGGTAAGGTCTGCAAATTCAGTATCAGCTATTAGTTTATTCAAGTTGGTTACATAAGCCTGATGATGCTTGCCATAATGATATTCAATGGTTTCCTTTGAAATAACCGGTTCCAAAGCATCATTGCTAAAAGGCAGCGGGGGCAGTTTATGTTCCATTTTAATCCCTCCATTTTATGATCCTTTAACTGCATTTTACTATTTGCTCAGGCATAGTTCAAGTTACTAGGGCCTTTTCGCTACATGTACACCTGAGGGTCAGTTATATTGAGGGAAAACCTTTCGGGTCCTGTTTTATAACTGGTCAGTTAGTACTATGACTTGTGAAAGGTTCGTCATGCTTTTTCGTATCACCAGATAAGAAATAGTTTCAGGAGGGACCTGTTATGAAAAAAGTACCAGCATTTTTACTGATCATGGCATTGTTGTTTTTAAATCCCGCAAATTATATGGCAAAAACTATGGGAGTGGGAGATTTTATTGATACCAGCGGACACTGGGCGGAAGCGGAAATTAGAACCGTCTGTAATAATGGCTTGATGCAGGGAGTGGGAGTGAACGAATCAGGGAAGAGAATCTTTGCCCCTGACAGCCATGTCAACCGAGCACAACTGGCTGCAGTTCTGGAAAAAACTTTTGACCTGGATTATGGCCAGCTCAGATTTATTAAAGCTCCTGCAGCAAGTGATTATTTCTGGGATGTAAATAATGAAGACTGGTTTGCCAATGCTGCCATGTTGTGTGCTATCAACGGAATATTTGAATCCGGAAGGGAACTGATCCCTGATGAATCCGTCAGCCGCATTGAGGTTGCCCGCTGCATTTACCGTGCTTTTGAAGCAAAAAAAATCTATGTTCCCATGATCATGTTAATGCCCTATTACTCTGATACGAAAGGCCTGTCACAGGAAGATGTAAATGCCATTGTCTTTGTCAGCAATACCGGCATTATGAAGGGTACAAACAGTTTATTCCATCCTGATGACCCAATTACCAGAGGAGAATTGGCCAGGGTTTTAAACCAATGCATAGCTTTAATAAAAGCTAATCCTCCCCAAAATGAATCAAAGAATTATTCTCTTAATATAAGTGTTGAAGAAGTAAAGAGTGCTGATGATTACCTGGAAATAGATGCTGATATTCCGGTAATAGAGGGTATGACTAATACGAACCTGCAAAAAAGCGTCAATCAAATATTCAAACAGAAAGTGGAAGCATTAAAAGCTGAATTATATGCCGGAGCTGTGGAACAAAAGCAGAATGCTGAAGAAATGGGTTTCCCCTTTAATAAATATCAAATATATACCCGCAGCGGCCCTTACTTTGAAAACGGTAAAATGTTAAGCCTATATGTTGATTACTATTTTTACAGCGGTGGAGCACACGGACTTACAGACCGGTGTGCGTACAATTATGATATTGAATCCGGGCAGGTTTTAGCCTTAAAAGACTTATTTGTACCCGGATATAATTATAAAAAGCTGATTGATGACGCAATCACTGCAGAAATAAGTAAGCGCCCCGACGATTTTTTTGCTGATGAAGCAGGGTTCACGGGAATTAATGAAGATCAGAACTATTATCTGCAAAACGAAACACTGGTTATCTATTTTAATCAGTACGAAATTGCTCCTTATGCAGCAGGTATACAGGAGTTTCGCATTCCTTTGCAGGATTTTTATAAAGGACTTAAGACGGAATTGTATTTATTGCCGGTCAAATAAACCAAAATAGCCTGCACTAAATTAAGACCCTATAAGGCGTGAAAGCATACAGTTAATTTAATTGCATTATTTTGCGAAAGAAGCTTACAATAATTACTAAGCTTACAAATTTCAAAGCTTTTGAAGCAAAAGGAGGTTTTTATCGTGGAATTTTTTGAACTGGTTAAAAAACGCCAGTCCGTCAGATCATATAAACCTGACCCGGTAAGCCGGGAAAATATTATGAAGATATTGGATGCCGGGAACTTTGCTCCATCGGGGCAAAACCAGCAGCAATGGGAGTTTATTGTGGTAACCGGCAAAGCCAAAGAAAAACTGGGAGAAAGCTATGGAAAAATCGGCGAAGCCTATGCCAGCCAGTGGGAAGAACCGGCTAAAAGCCAGTTTATAGAATATGCACGTACTTATGGAGGGGCACCGGTAGTTATTGTAGTGACCGTTGATACCAGTAAATATCCGTCTACCCAGAAGATGCATCTGGAAAGCGGTTGTGCCGCCATGCAGAATATATTGCTGGCAGCTCGGGACCTGGGGCTGGGCACCTGCTGGATGACCGGGCCGTTAAATGATGAAGCCGGAGTCCGGGAAGCCTTAAACATACCTGAAGACCGCGAGATTGTAGCAGTAACACCCTTGGGATATCCTACTGAATGGCCGCCTATGAGAGACCGGGTCGACCCTGACTTAACCAAAAAAGTACACTGGGTTGATTAAATTAATAAAATATATGCCCCGGAGAATAAATGAACTCCGGGGCTGTTGTTTTATGTCTCAGTTTACAACGAAGTTAATTAAACGTTATTTCTTTTTCAGATCACTGCCTCTCACAATACGGTAAAATACCAGAGCGATAAATAATGCCGCACCAATAATAATTATACTGATCATCGTCATTTCCATTAACACTGCAAATATAAAAAGCCCTCCCTCCTCTGCAAATTAGAGTAATACTTCCAGATCACTCAACGGGTAGGCCGCACAGGAATGGATATAACCGGAATCCTGGTCTGATTTACGCAAAAGAACACCTTCCGGCTGATACACTTTGCCTGCAAGCAGTTTCACCCGGCACAGGCTGCATTCACCGGAGCGGCAGCAGTTTTCCACCACGATTCCGGCTCTTTCCAGAGAAGAAAGTAAAGGCTCGGAAGCTTTAGCAGAAATTATTTTGCCTGAGCTT
>JAAZFJ010000166.1 GCA_012511795.1 Syntrophomonadaceae bacterium | reverse complement strand
TCCTGGGCCAAAGCATCGGTAGCAACAGCTGTTAATAAAGGTTTGCTCACCGGTTACCCGGATAATACTTTCAGGCCTGCTAATAAGGCAACCCGGGCAGAGGCTGTTGCTGTTACAGTACTTGCGCTTAAATAAAATTAACTATTTTATAAAAATTGGGGGTTGCTTAAATGAAAGCAGCCCCCTTTCTTATTACCCGTTTTGGCTTAATGTAAAAATTCTGCCCAAATAAAAAGGGATTAGTATTAAATACTAATCCCTGTAACGAACGAAACTTATCTGTAGTTGCTTCTTCTGGCTTGGAAACAATCTCTGCAATAGATCGGTCTGTCACCAGTAGGTTCAAAAGGAACAGTAGTTTCTGCTCCGCAGGAAGCACAAACTGCGCTATGCATTACGCGGTCTTCTCTGCGATTTCCGCCGTATCCGCCGCCGCCGCGCTGTTGTTTGCGGGCTCTTCTGCATTCCGGGCAACGTCCGGGTTCATTTTCGAAACCCTTCTCTGCATAGAAATCTTGTTCTGATGCTGAAAATAGAAACTCGGCTCCGCAGTCTTTACATGTAAGGTATTTGTCTTCGGCCACTAATAAACATCCCCTTTATAGGAGTAAACTCTTGGACTTATTTTCCCCGCAAAGGAGACATATTAAGAACAAGGCAAGATTATTGTACTTCATACTAATTTCATTGTCAAATAATTGGCAGTGAATTTTTTGGTTTATTAATTTTTTGCTGCCTTCTCGGCATTTACGACCAGTGTATCCCCTTCAGTGCTTAAAGTTACTGTGTCATCAGACTCGATTTCTCCCTTTATGATATGTCTTGCAAGCATGGTTTCTATTTCATGCTGCACCAGCCTTTTTAAGGGGCGGGCACCATACGCCGGGTCATATCCTTTTTCTGCGATATACTGCAAAGCCTTATCATCCCATCTCAGGTGAGCGCCGATGTTTTTCCGGAACCGCAATGCCAGGGTTTTCAAAAGCACTTCCGCGATCGCTTTGATTTGTTCCTGACTAAGTGCATGGAACACAATAATCTCATCAACCCGGTTTAAAAACTCAGGCCGGAAATAGCCTTTTAACATTCCGGTTACCCGGGCTTTCATTTCCTCATAATCACCGCCGGTTTCCTGGTAATCCAGGATTTCATGGCTGCCAATATTGGAAGTCATAATAATGATGGTATTACGGAAATCCACAGTCCTTCCTTTTCCATCAGTCAGGCGCCCATCATCAAGGATTTGCAGCAGCAGGTTAAATACATCATGATGAGCTTTTTCTATTTCATCAAATAAAATTACACTATAGGGTTTACGCCTTACTGCTTCAGTTAACTGTCCGCCTTCATCATAACCAACATAGCCGGGAGGAGCCCCGATCAGGCGGGCAATGCTGTGTTTTTCCATATATTCGGTCATATCGATCCTGATCATGCTTCTTTCATCATCAAAAAGTGCTTCGGCAAGAGCTTTACCCAATTCAGTTTTCCCGACTCCGGTTGGTCCCAGGAAAATAAAACTGCCCACCGGTCGGTTGGGATCTTTAAGCCCTGAGCGTGACCTTATTACTGCATCAACCACTGCTTCAACAGCTTCGTTTTGGCCCACTACCCGCTGATGCAGTATTTCATTCAAGCGCAATAATTTCTCCCTTTCCCCGGCCATCAAACGACTGACCTGGATGCCGGTCCAGCGGCTTACCACCTTGGCTATATCCTCATCGTCAACTTCCTCTTTTAACAGGCGGCCAGCTTGATGTTTACCGGCCAAATGTTCCTCCTCGGCCTTCAGTTTGCGTTCCAGATCATTTAAACGCCCATATTTTAATTCCGCAATACGGTTTAAGTCATAAACTCTTTCTGCTTTCTCCATTTCGGTGCGGCATTCTTCAATCTCCCGTTTAATTTTTTGAACCCGGGAAATGGACTGCTTTTCCGCCTGCCATCCTGCTTGCATGGCATCTGATTCACTTCGCAGCTCCTGCAGTTCTTTTAATAAATTATTAAGCCGCTCCCTTGAAGCATTATCTTTTTCCTTTTCCAGGGCTGCCGCTTCTATTTCCAGCTGCATGATGCGACGGGTTATTTCATCCAGCTCTGCCGGCATGCTGTCTATTTCAGTCCTTAGCTTGGCTGCCGCTTCATCAACCAGGTCTATGGCCTTATCCGGCAAAAAGCGGTCAGAGATATAACGATCCGATAAAACAGCTGCCGCTACCAGAGCAGCATCCTGGATCCTCACCCCATGGTGGACTTCATAGCGTTCTTTTAAACCGCGCAAGATGGAAATGGTGTCTTCTACCGATGGCTGGTTGACCATTACCGGCTGAAATCTTCTTTCCAAAGCTGCGTCCTTTTCAATATGTTTACGATATTCATCAAGAGTTGTAGCACCGATGGCACGCAGTTCACCTCTGGCCAACATAGGTTTTAACAAGTTGCTGGCATCCATTGCCCCTTCAGCAGCACCTGCTCCTACTACTGTATGGAGTTCATCTATAAAAAGAATAATGCGGCCGTTTGACTTCTCCACTTCCTTTAACACTGCCTTCAGGCGTTCTTCAAACTCACCGCGGTACTTGGCTCCAGCTACCAGTGAGCCCATATCAAGGGCAATACATTGCTTTCCTTTTAAGCCTTCCGGTACGTCCCCGGCGGTAATCCTCCGGGCCAGGCCTTCTACAATGGCAGTTTTACCTACGCCCGGTTCGCCGATCAATACCGGATTGTTCTTGGTGCGCCGGGATAATATTTCCATCACCCTGCGAATTTCCTCATCCCGTCCGATCACCGGGTCCAATTTGCCATCCGCCGCCATTTTAGTCAGGTCACGGCCATATTTCTCCAGAGCTTCGTAGCTGTCTTCAGGATTATCACTGGTCACCCGCTGAGAACCGCGCACACTGCGCATGGCACCTAACAGCTTTTCACGGCTTAAGCCCATATGTGCCAACAATTCCTTCAGATCACTTTCGCCTTCGCTGAATATGGCTAAAATAAGGTGTTCTGCACTTACATATTCATCTTTTAATCCCTGGGCTTCCTTTTCTGCCCGGGCTATTATACGCGATACGGTTCCACTCATATATACTGAACCTTCATAACCATAAACAGAAGGTATCTTATCCAGCAAACGGTTTAGGCCATCCCGGAATGCCGCTATTTCAATTCCCGCCTGTTCCAGGAAACGTACTGTCACTCCGCCTTCCTGTTCCAGCAAAGCTGACATCAGGTGTTTTCCGCTTACCTCCTGGTGATGTTTTTCCGCCGCCAGCTGCCCCGCCTCCAGCAAAGCCTGGCGTGATTTTTGCGTGAATCTCTCCATATTCATGTTTCTTTACCTCCCTTCTTTTAACTGGCGAACTTCATCTTCCAGTTCTTTTATTCTTTCTAATAAATCACAAATTAAAATTGCGCCGCTGAGATTAACCCCCAGGGTATCACGCAGTCTGGTTATTTTATTGATCCTGTAAAGATCCCTGCTCTCCAATTTTTCATCTATTACTTCTACTACTCCCAGTTCCTCCATGATTTCCAGGAGCCCGGGGTGTATTGAAAGCCGGGATACAGGTAACCAGTCTTCTTCAGCAGGGAATAATACTCTTACCAGTTTCATGAATTAACACCCCTACTTTCATAAATTGCCTTAATTTTACGGTACAATTCTTTTTCTTCTTCACTGATACCAGGCTTGATCTCAATATTTATCCTTACGTATTGATCGCCTTTTTGCCCACCTCTTCCAGGCAATCCCAATCCTTTAAGCCGCAGTCTTTTGCCGCTGGAAGTCCCTGGAGGAATGGTTACGATCACCGTCTTATCAAGGGTGGGGACTGGAGCTTTATCACCTAAAACGGCCTGGTCAGGCCGGATATTCAAAATATTTTCCACATCTTTGCCTTTTACCGTGAATACAGGATGGGGAAGCAGCTTCACTTTCAGATATAAATCACCGCGTTCACCGCCGCCTGCGCCTTCTCCTCCCTGACCTTTCAGCCTGATGGTACTTCCCTCCGTTGCCCCGGCGGGAATTTTGACCTCAATATTTTTTTGTGATGTTGTTGAGCCAGTACCTCCACAGCGTGCACATACCGCTCTGCCACTGATCCCCCGGCCATGACATTCACTGCATACTGCCCCGGTGGCAAGACGCAAAGATTTGGTGCCGCCTCGGTATGCTTCTTCCAGGGTCAGTTCTATTTCACTTTCTACATCCTGTCCCTTAAGGGGCCCCTCATAAAAACTGGTATTCCTCCTGCTTCCTGGTTTGCTGCCAAAAACACTGGCAAAGAAGTCGCTGAATCCCTGGAAATCCGAAGGATTAAAATCCCCGCTGTAATAGTGGGTACTGCCTTTATCGCCTGGATCGAACTGGTCACCATTTTTCCAGTTACTGCCGAGGCGGTCATATTTAGACCGCTTGTCGGCATCACTTAAAACTTCATTGGCTTCATTTATCTCTTTAAATTTTTCTTCCGCCCGTTCCTTATCCTTGCCTGAATGCAGGTCAGGATGCCATTTACGAGCCAGTTTCCGATATGCAGCTTTTATTTTTTTAGCGTCAGCATCCCGGGGCACACCCAGTATTTCATAATAATCCCGAAAGGTTACTGCCATAACTAAAGCCTCCCAACCCTTCTATAGTTTAGTTTTCATCAAATTCGGCATCTATTACCTCAGCATCAGTTGCCTCCTGATTGCTATCACCGGC
>JAAZFJ010000165.1 GCA_012511795.1 Syntrophomonadaceae bacterium | reverse complement strand
TTCCTTCGCCTACACATACGAACTGGGCAATAAACATTTCATTGCCCAGGAGGGATTCGATCTGCTGCGGGGAAATATTTTTGCCGCCGGCAGTTATGATGAGTTCTTTTATACGGTCAGTGATTTTGATATATCCCAATTTTTCACCGTTCTTTTCCACATAATGGAGTTCGCCTACATCCTGGGTCTTAAACCATCCGTCTTCAGTGAAAATTGCTTTAGTGGCTTCGGGATTTTTATAGTATTCGGTCATGGACATGCCGCCTTTAAGCTGTACTTCGCCTTCATCGGAAATCCGGGCTTGACACATAGCCAAAAGGACTCCGCAGTAGCCGGGAATGGCATTATCCCTGAAACCTACGCAAACCGGGAAAAACTCAGTTAAACCATAGCCCATGGCAATATTGATCCCTGCAGCCTGGAAAAATTCGTTTACATCCGGGGCAAAGGCGGACCCGCCGATATGATAAATATTACAATTTTCCGTACCCAGCATAGCTCGTATTTTACTGAAGACCAGTTTGTCAGCGATTTTGTATTTTAGACCGTAGCTATTATTTCTATAAGCCTTAATTCCCACTGCTTTGGCCCATTCAAACATCTTATACTTCATGCCCCCGGCATTTTTCATGCTGACGTGGATCACACCGTAAACTTTATCCCATATCCTGGGCACACTGGTCATAAAATGCGGCTTTAAATAATTCATGTATTCTAAGAAATTGGCTGGATCCGGGCAATAGCCGATTCTTACGCCGATACTCATACATCCGTATGACCAAAGTCTTTCAAATATATGGGACAAGGGCAGAATTGATAAAGAAGTATAATGAGGACCGGCTTCAGGGTAACGCAGGGAGGGGAATATGCCGTTCAGGAATGTTCGGTGGGTATGTACTGCTCCTTTGGGATTTCCTGTAGTGCCCGAAGTATATATGATCGTAACGATATCATCAGGATCAACATTATTTATCCGTTCTTCAAATTCCTTGTCATTTTCAAGCTTCCGGCCCTTTTCGATCAACTGGCTCAGATAAACGCTTCTATCGCCGGAAATATTTATATTATCCTGCATAGCAACGATCAGTCGCAGGTATTTATTATCAGCTATGACTTGTGCAGCCCGGTCATATTGTTCCTGGCCACCTACAAATACTACTTTGACTTCTGCATCATTAATAATATATTCGGCCTCTTCTTTGGAATTGGTAGCGTAAATAGGGACCGAGACAGCACGAGTGGCTAGAATACCCATGTCTGAAATGGCCCACTCTGAGCAGTTCTTGGCGAATATGGAACACATATCACCACTGTCAATTCCCATATCGATCAGAGCTTTAGCCAGGGCGGTGAATCTGTCGGCAAATTCGATCCAGGTCAGTGATTCCCACTCACCTTTGATATTCTTCTGGGTGAGTATGGCTGCATCCTTGAAAATCTTGGCATTTTTAAGCATCATGTAGGCGAGGGTTTTGTTCTCAGCAAGGTATTTAGCGAATTCTGTATCCCAATCTTTGTCAGAGTCACGCCAGACCGGCAAATTCTTGGTTGGTTCGTGCATATCCGGACCCCCTTAATATAATATTGTTATAAAATTATTATGATTCGAAATATACGGAAAGTCAACGACATTAAAAACAGCCTGATGAACATAAAATCACCAGGCTGAAACAAGCACTCTTATCTTAAGGCTTGTTTTTAAACACTACCGGCAATGTTTGTGCATGGATCTATTCCATTTAGGGATAAATCCGTTTTGCTCAAGGAGCTGGTAGCGCTTTTCCATACGAGAAATGATTTTCTTTCCTTTTTCCTCCGATATGACTCCATACTTAACATACTTAGAAACTACTTCTTTTTTCTTGTTAAGAATGTCTTTTTCCAGGGCAGCAATTTCTTGCTTTTGTGCCTCGGTCAACTGGACATCAGATTTACCAGGGGTAACATCAGGGTCTGCATAAACCTGAGAACCAAAGCCGACAAGCAATGCGGACATTAAGAGCATTGTTACCAAAGCTTTGCGAATCCTAATGGAAAGACCTCCTTTCTCAATGGAATATTCATATTTTCCTCATTGGCAAGAAATATTATGTTGTAAAAAAAAGGACGGATCTTTCGAACCGTCCCTGATCATGATCTTATTCATTAATTACTTTTTTATTTCTTTTCAGTGAGAAGGTTTTCTACTTCATACTTTTCGTACTGCTCTGCCATCCATGTACTGTACTCGGATTCCAGTTTTTGATTGATCAAAGTGTTTTTGATTTCTTCTTTGCTGCCTTCCAGTGTTGCAGGCTTAGCCTCGATTTCTTCTGTTACTTTAATGATATGATAACCAAACTGAGTTTTAACAGGATCACTTATTGTACCTTCCGGCAAGGAAAAGGCTGCTGCTTCGAATTCAGCTACCATATCTCCTCTGCTGACCAGGCCCAGGTCTCCGCCCTGGTCCTTGTTGGAAGTGTCAGTGGAATATTCTTTAGCCAAAGCGGCGAATTCTTTGCCCTCATTCAGCTGCTGTTTTACTTCCAGAGCTTTTTCCTCGCTGTCTACCAATATGTGACTGGCTTTGACCTGTTCCCCTTGGGCGTACATTTCTTTATTTTCGTTAAAATATTCTTCTATTTCCTTGTCACTTACTGTAATTCTCTCTTTCATTAATTTTTCCAGTTTAACCTGCACCGTAAGATCTTCCCTTACATCTTCCAAGGTCAGATTGTACATAGACAAGGACTGTTCAAATACATCCCGGCCCCCATAATACACAGCCAGATCGTCCAGCTCTTTATCCAGGTCTTCCTCAGTTACCTGAATGTTTTGCTTGTTTGCTTCCATTTCAATGATTTTTTTACTGATCAGTATATCCAGCGCTGCCTGACCATTTTGCTTTACCATAGAATCATATAATTCACTTTTGCTGATAGGTTCACCGTTTACCCGGGCTACGATCTCATCATCAGGGCGGGTCGCTGCATAGATCCCTGCGGCAGCAACCACTGCAACGATCACCAAAATGACGAGATATTTTTTTATATTTTCCTGCTGAAACATTAACATGTCTCCTTTCTGATAATGGCAACATTTTTTCTGAGGGAAGATTTTTTACAACCAGATACTAGTTTACAACAAAAAAAGCTCTTAAGTATGAAGAAACTGTGAACAATAAGTGAAATTATTCAGAAAATAATGCCAGTGGGTATAAAAGATACAAGAGAACTTTTATAGTTTATAATAAAACAAGGAAACCTTAAAAAGAGTATTAGTTCATATAAGTAGTTATATACCTGATGGAGGATTTTCATTACAGGTGTCGAAGGTTTTTTTGAAAGCTAGACAGTCCAAAGCATAATTTACATAAGGAGATTTATATGGAAAATGACCGCAAAATTGCAGTATTGATCGATGCAGATAATGTATCTGACAAGTATATTAAATATATCTTTGATGAGATAACCAACCATGGTACCCCCACATATAAGAGAATTTACGGGGATTGGACCAAACCCCAGCTGGGGTCATGGAAGACTGTGTTACTCAGCTACTCTATCACGCCAATACAGCAGTACAGCTATACTACCGGCAAGAATGCCACCGATGCAGCATTGATAATCGATGCCATGGATATTCTCTATTCCAATAATGTTGACGGCTTCTGCATTGTTTCCAGTGACAGTGATTTTACCAGACTGGCAGCCCGTTTGAGAGAAGCCGGTATGTATGTGATCGGGATGGGGGAAAAGAAAACGCCCACCCCTTTTATTTCAGCCTGTGAGATATTTAAATACCTTGAAGTTTTAGCAGCCATCCCTCCCAATGATTACCATCAAAACGGTTCTCAGGAAAAAACAGCCAAAGCAGGGGAACCTAAAGAAAGCATGGCAAGTCTCAATGAACTGATCAAGACCATTCAGATCATCGTAACCGAAACATCAGATGAAGATGGCTGGGCGTTTCTGGGTGAAGTGGGTAAAAGACTGAATAAGCGCTATCCTGATTTTGATACCCGTAACTATGGGCACAGTAAACTTACTCCCTTTATTTCATCATTAAAACAATTCGAAATTCAGTCGAGAAAAACCAATCATCCTTATATAACTCATAAATATATTAAAAATAAAAAGTAAAGCACATATCCATGTTTCAGGAGGAGATGCATATGAAAGTTAAAGTGAAGCTGTTTGCAAATTTTCGTAAAGATCGTTTCAAAGAAAAGGATATGGAGCTGGCTGATGACTGCACAATAGGCTGGGTGGTGGATCATCTTAAAATCCCCCGTAAAGAGCTGGGGGTAATTTTTTTAAACGGATTATCAGCAGAGACTGATACGGTATTGAAGGATGGAGATACGCTGTCGATCTTCCCCATGGTGGGAGGGGGTTAAATTGAGTAATGAAAATATCAGGCAGATCAGCTGGCAGGATATTATTTCTCTTGCCGAAGTCCGGCAATTGCCTCCGGGAGAAATAGAAAAAACCTGTCTGCAAAAAGGGCTCACTCCTGCCAGGTATTTGCGTAATATGAATGCCATCAGCCGGGATGAACAATTAAGACTCCTTGATGCACGGGTAGGCGTTTGTGGCTGCGGAGGTTTGGGACTATATATTATGAGTCATCTGGCCAGGATGGGAGTCGGCCATCTTAGTGTATGGGACCCGGATACATTTAGTGAAAGCAATCTTAACCGGCAATTGTTTGCAAGTTATGCCAGTCTGGGACAGAGTAAGGTGGAAGTATGCCGACATTTTATACAGCAGATAAATCCTGCTGTCGCCGTTACCGCCAGGAAATCCTATTGGGAGGATGACCGAGAATCGATATTTAAACAGCAGCAGGTGATCGTAGATGCGCTGGACAATATACCCTCCCGCCTGGCTCTGGCAGAGGCCTGTGCTGAAGAAAAAATACCTTTGATTCATGGTGCAGTTGCAGGATGGTATGGACAAATCACCGTGATCATGCCTGGTGATAAGAGTTTGCAAGTTTTATACGGCTCTGCCGTTGGTAAGGGAATCGAGCAGGAGCAGGGAACACTTCCATTTACAGCAGCAGCCATTGCCAGCATGCAGGCAGCTGAAGTCATAAAACTTCTGCTCAATAGGGAAACGGATCTGACAGGTGAAATTTGTATGGTGGATTTACTGGACTTAAGTATAGAACGCATTAAAAAAACTGTGACATGAGTGCTACAGCTATGTAATATCAACGTCACAAATAGAACACCAATGTTACAGTGTAGATTTATTTTAAAATATTAAAAAAAGATCAAAAGGTGCCTTGGTAAAGTCGAGGCGCCTTTTTTATTGGTAAATAAAAATTATGGCATAAAAATTGCAGAAAGTATAGTTAAAATTGGTCCCTGGACCAATCAATGCGGTTTTTTCCTGCTTGGAAGAATTCCGCAATAACCCTTGTCAGGAACCAAATTTATAGTAAAGGAGTGTGAGAACTGGTTTATCCAGTTGGGGTAGAACCAGGACCGTATGAGCAAAGTACTTTTTGTTGAACCCGAAAAATGTACCGGCTGCCGATCTTGCGAATTGATTTGTTCATTTACTCATGCCGGGGAATTCAACCCATTAAAATCCCGAATTTCTATTGTTGCTTTTGAGAAGACCGGCTTTTCCTTCCCGGCAGTCTGCCAGCAGTGCAGTGTGGCGGCATGCATGGAGGTTTGCCCGGTCAAAGCCATCAGTGTAGATCCTGAAACAGGCGCTAAAATCGTCAACCATAATATTTGTCTGCGTTGCAAAATGTGTACCATTGCCTGCCCCTTTGGAGCAACATTTTATGATGCCGATCAGGACGTGATTATGAAATGTGATCTCTGCGGCGGAGATCCTGAGTGCGTAAAATACTGCCCAACCGCAGCAATTTCCTATCGCGAAGCAAAAATTGCCAACTTTAGCAAACGACGTGAAACAGCCGAAAAATTCCGCGAGGTTATGGAGGAGGGGAGATAACTATGTTTGCATGGACAGGTAAAATTCTACGGGTCAATTTGACAAAAGGAACTGTAACTGCTGAACCTCTGAATAAAGAATACGCGGAGAAATATATAGGTGCCCGTGGATTGGGAACCAAATATTTTGTAGAAGAAGTAGACGCAAAAGTAGATCCGCTGAGTCCTGAGAATAAAATAATTTTCATGACCGGACCCTTAACTGGAACTTTTGCCGGCTCTGCAGGCCGTTACAATGTAGTTACCAAAGGGCTTTTAAACGGAACCATCGCAGCTTCCAATTCCGGCGGAACCTTTGGACCTGAACTGAAATATGCAGGCTGGGACGGAATTATTTTTGAAGGACAGTCACCTGAACCAGTTTATTTATCAATATATAATGACAAGGCCGAACTTCTTCCCGCCGGTGAACTATGGGGTCAGGACGTATTCAGTACCACTGATGCCTTAAAGGCTAAAGATGAAGAAGCCAAAGTAGCTTGTATCGGACCTGCCGGAGAGAATCTGGTCAAGTTCGCCTGTGTGGTCAATGAATACCATCGGGCCGCCGGGCGTTCTGGAGTCGGAGCTGTAATGGGCTCCAAGAAACTGAAGGCCATCGTAGTCAGAGGCACAGGCGGTATAAAAGTAGAAAATCCCCAGGCTTTTCTGGAAGCTGCCAAGGATGCCCGCCAGAAGTTAAAAGAACATCCGGTTACCGGTGAAGGTCTGGCAGCCTATGGTACTAACGTTCTGGTCAATATCTTAAATGAACATGGAGGCTTGCCGGTCAAGAATTTCAGTGAGGCAGCGGTTTTCCCCAATGCGGATAAAATATCCGGAGAATATCAGGCAGAAAAATATCTGGTAAGAAATAAAGGATGCTTCGGTTGCTCCATTGGCTGCGGAAGAGTTACTGATATAGCCAAAGGACCGTTCAAAAGTTCTGGAGAAGGTCCTGAATATGAAGCCACCTGGACCTTTGGTGCCAATCTGGCCATTGATGATTTTGAAGCTATATGCAAAGCAAATTTCCTTTGCAATGAATTGGGTATGGATCCCATCACTCTTGGCGGGACTATTGCATGTGCTGTTGAAATGGTTGACAAAGGGATTATTCCCCGGTCAGTGGCGGATCTACGCTGGGGTGATGGTGCTATGTTAGTGGAAATGACAAGAAAAACTGCTTACCGCCAAGGCTTTGGAGACGAACTGGCAGAAGGCTCTTATCGCCTGGCCGAAAAATATGGATATCCTGAGTTTTCAATGACGGCCAAGAAACAGGAAATGCCGGCTTACGATCCTCGCGGCCAGCAGGGTATCGGTCTGAACTATGCAACATCAAACCGGGGCGGATGTCATGTTCGTGGCTATCTGACTTCTCCGGAAGTTCTGGGAATACCGGAAAAAGTTGATCCGGATGCTACCGAAGGCAAGCCAGCACTTTTGAAATTATTCCAGGATCTTACCGCTCTGGTTGATGCCGCAGGTCTGTGCCTGTTTATCACCTTCGCTAACGGCCTGCCGGAAATTTCAGCTCAATTGCGGACAGCAACCGGACTTGATCTCAGTGATGACGAATTTCTCGCCGCAGGTGAACGCATTTGGAATATGGAACGTTTATTCAATCTTAGGGCTGGATTCAGCAAGGCAGATGATACACTTCCTCCGCGTCTTTTGAATGAACCGATGAAAGACGGCCCACATAAGGGCAGGGTCGTACAGCTAGATGTGATGCTGCCTGAGTATTATCAATTGCGGGGATGGGATGAAGATGGCATCCCCACTGCTGAAAGACTGACAGAATTGGGCTTGGATTAAATATGCAATGCAGCTGATGGGTTAGGAACGTTATCCTAACCATCAGCTGCCATCTAACTTGTAAGTAAAAGAATGATCCCTGTATGGGGATGTCCTCTAATGGAGGGAAATTATGCAAATAGATGTAAATGAGTATAAGCACGAGAATGAGTATAAAGAACTAATAGAAAATTATGCCGGTAAACCGGAGAGCCTCCTGGCTATTATGCAGGATATACAGAAACAATATAATTACCTGCCTCGTTTGGCAATCAGTTTGATATCCCGGCATGTGGGAATTCCGGTGAGCCGGGTTTATGCCATGGCTTCCTTTTACAAAGCCTTCAGCCTCACTCCCAAAGGTCGTTTCGTTTTTCGTGTCTGTGACGGTACTGCTTGTCATATAAAGAATTCAGAAACTTTACTGGATCAGCTGCAAAAAAGCCTGGGGATCAAGCCAGGCGAAACCACCACGGACGGGATGTATTCGGTTGAAACGGTCAACTGTCTGGGTGCCTGTGCACTGGCGCCTGTTATGGTGGTAAACGGAAAGGTTTATGGAAAAGTCAGCCCCGGCGACCTGGAAGGGATCATCAAAGAATATGGAGGGCAGAACCATGGATATGATAATCAAGGCTCATGATGACCGTCAGACTATCCTGGTCTGCTGTGGAACCGGTTGTACTGCCAATGGCGCCCGGGATGTTTTCAACGCCTTACAGAGCAAGCTCAAGGATCATCCGGATATTGAAGTTTTGCCGGTGGTCAAAGCTACAGGATGCAATGGCTGGTGTGAAAAGGGGCCTTTGGTAAGGATCATACCCCGTGATATTACCTATTGCAGTGTAAAAGCCCAGGATGCTGATGAAATTGTAGATAAAACCTTGCTTGAAGGGATCCTCATCAAGCGGTTGCTTTATCGTGACCCGGTCAGCAAAGAGCATTTGGCTTCTCACCATTTAACTGATTTTTACCGGAAACAGCATAAAATTGCGCTGCGTAATATTGGCGAGATCGATCCCGCCCAGATAAGCGATTATCTAGAGCGTGAAGGTTATCAGGCCCTGAAAAAGGCATTACAAAAAATGGATAGCCAGGAAGTGATCGATACGGTAAAAGCTGCCGGTCTAAGGGGCAGAGGCGGGGGAGGTTTTCCCGCCGGGAACAAATGGCAGGCTTGCAGGAATGCATCCGGGCAGGAAAAATATATTATCTGCAATGGTGATGAAGGGGATCCCGGCGCTTTCATGGATCGCAGCATCATGGAAGGCGACCCCCATACCGTTATCGAAGGCATGATTTTAGGGGCTTATGCAGTAGGCGCTTCACATGGCTATATATATGTCCGTGATGAATATGACCTGGCAGTTCAGAATCTGGGTCAAGCTATAAAAGATGCCCATAGTCATGGATACTTGGGCAACCGGATCATGGACAGCGATTTTTCCTTTGATATCGAGCTGGTAAGAGGCGGAGGTGCTTTCGTCTGCGGGGAAGAGACTGCATTGATGGCATCGATCGAAGGACGAACTGGTGAGCCCCGTGACAAATATGTTTACCCCACTGAAAAAGGCTTGTGGGGTAAACCTACGGTCATTAACAATGTGGAAACATGGGCCAATATTCCTGTGATTATTTTGCATGGGGCAGAAGCTTTTGCTGCGGTTGGTACTGAAAACAGCAAAGGGACCAAAGTATTTTCACTGGTTGGAAAGGTTGTCAATACAGGACTGGTGGAAGTCCCCATGGGGACTACTCTGCGGGAAATCATTTATGAAATCGGCGGCGGTGTACTGAAAAAGCGCAGCTTCAAGGCGGTACAAACCGGCGGACCTTCAGGAGGGTGTATCCCCGCTAGTTTACTGGACCTGCCTGTAGATTTCGACAGTCTCACTGAGGCAGGCTCAATGATGGGGTCAGGCGGCCTGATCGTTATGGACGATCATACCTGTATGGTGGAAGTGGCGCGCTATTACGTAAACTTTTTAGCCGGTGAGTCCTGCGGCAAATGTACCCCCTGCCGGGAAGGCATTCGGGCACTGCTGGAAATATTGACTGATATTTGTAATGGTCAGGGCAGGATGGAAGACTTACAGCTTATGGAGGATATCTGTTTGACTATGCAGGAAGCTTCTCTCTGTGCACTGGGAAGGACTGCGCCCAATCCGGTTCTGTCAACCCTGCGGTATTTTCGGGATGAATATATTGAGCATATCAAGAATCATTATTGCCCCGCCGGAGTTTGCCGGGAACTGACAACATTTTATATCGACCCGGAAAAATGTACCGGCTGTACTTTATGTGTCAAACAGTGTTCTGCAGATGCTATCAAAGGTGAGAAAAAGCAAGTGCATACTATCAATGAATCGGAATGTATCCGCTGCGGTGAATGCTACCGGGTATGTGCTTTCGACGCCGTGCAGCTGGGCAGGAGGGATCACCATGAAAATTAAGTTGAATGGGAAAGAACGGGAAGCTATGCCAGGAGAAAGCATTTTGGAACTCTGCAAACGGGAAAACGTTCCTATTCCTACTTTTTGCTACCACCAGGCTTTTGGCGGACAAGGTGCCTGCCGTATGTGCATGGTGGAGGTCAGGGAAGAGGGGCAGAAAGAAGCCCGATTGGCAGCTGCCTGCACTTACCTGCTGAACAGGGAGGCAGAAGTGATCACAGAATCTGACCGTATCCAGCGGATCAGACGAACCATCGTAATGTTACTTAAAAGGCGTGCCGCCGGTGATCCTATACTGAAAGAATTAGCTGATGCTTACGCAGCTCCTGATTTGGAAGCAGTGGTGACAGAACCGGAAAATTGTATTTTGTGCGGCCTTTGCATCCATGCCTGCGAAGAAATGGGTAAATCTGCCATATGGAGCATGTTCCGGGGAATAGACAAGCGAATTGCAACTCCTTATGATGAAGCTTCTGATGATTGTATCGGATGTGCTGCCTGTGCGCGGATCTGCCCTACTCATGCAATAAGCATGGAGGAGAAGGATTCTAAACGGATCATTTGGAACAAGTCCTTTGAGCTGGTAGCCTGCCGGCGCTGCGGCAAGGAATATGCAACCAGGGAAGAAATCGAATACCTGAAAGAACGGAGTGATTACGGACAGGAAAACCTGTGTGAATCCTGCCGGAAAAAAACCCTGGCCATCACTGTTAAAAATTATATATAGCAAGCTATGGTGAGTTAAAAAATTGTTACAGTTGTGTTACACTTAATGCAGAACCTTTCTATTCCTATTCCAAAAGGGAAAGCAAATTCCCGGCGCTGAAAGGAAGATGCACGGTGGAAAAACAGCTGCAGACAGAAGATACTCTTTGTTTATGGGAGCAGTTTATACAGAGTGGGAGAATCAAAGACGGAAATTTGCGTCCCCTGGTAGCTGACTCCTGGCAGCGTTGCTATAACTACCGGCTTGATCCATATGATGGAAAATGTTATAAAATATTGACCAAAAGTGAATTAAAGCAAAATCTTAAAAAGAATTCAGAGTTGATTAATACTGCACTGCCTTTAATGGAAGAATTATATCGTTATGTAGCGGGCTCCGGTTTTCTGGTCATGCTGACTGATAACCGGGGCTTTGTTTTGGAATTGCTCGGAGATCAGAATGCGATAGAAAATGCCAAACAGATAAATTTTGTAAAAGGAGCCTCCTGGACTGAGGAACAGGTGGGGACCAATGCCATCGGAACTGCTTTGGAGGAAAAAATACCGGTACAGATCAACAGTTATGAACACTATTGCAAGCTGCACCATGTTTGGACCTGTTCCGCTGCTCCTATTTTTAATGACCAGGGAAAAATCATCGGTATTCTTAATATGTCCGGTCCTTCCCGGGAAACCCATAAACATACTTTGGGTATGGTGGTTTCAGCAGTGACAGCGATAATGTATCAAATGAGGATTATTGCGAAAAACAGGGAAATCAATACAGTCAATAAACAGATGCGTAATGTGTTCAATACCATATCAGACGGGGTCATCATAGTTGATCCTGATGGAACCATAGGGCAAATCAATCCGGTAGCAGAAGGACTATTAGGCTTGAGCAGCCGTGAAGCAAAAGGTAAATCCTGCGAATTATTTTTCTCAGAATCCAAATGGATCCGTGATACTTTGCGTCTTGGACAGGAGTTTAATTATCTGGAAGTAACCCTTCGCGGAAATACAGGAATAAACAACTGCCTGGTTTCCAGTAATCCGATCTTGAACGAAAAAGGACAGGTGACAGGGGCAGTTGTCATTTTCAATCCCATAAAGAAGATCCGCAATCTGGTCAACCGGTTAAGCGGAGCCCATGCCAGTTTCAGTTTTCAAGATATTATAGGGCAGAACCATCAATTGCTTGCAGCCGTACAAACAGCTACCCTGGCTGCTGACAAGCGCAGCAATATTTTGCTGCAAGGGGAAAGCGGCACCGGCAAAGAATTGTTCGCCCAGGCGATTCACAATGCCAGCCCCAGAAGACACGGCCCTTTTATTGCGATCAACTGCGGAGCCATACCCCGGGAGCTTTTAGGCAGTGAACTTTTTGGTTACGTAGATGGTGCTTTTACCGGAGCCAGAAGGGGAGGCAGAACCGGTAAATTCGAGCTGGCTTCCGGAGGGACTTTATTTTTGGATGAAATAGCGGAGATGCCCCTTGGAAAGCAGGTGTCCCTGCTTAGAGCGGTACAGGAAAAAGAGATCACCCGCATTGGTGATGATAAGGTGACTCCTGTGGATGTACGGATCATTTGTGCAACCAATAAGGATTTAAAGGCTGAAGTAGAAAAAG
>JAAZFJ010000164.1 GCA_012511795.1 Syntrophomonadaceae bacterium | reverse complement strand
ATAGTCGCCCCTACATATAGTCGCCCCTACTACGCACGAGCACAATATTCCTCAGCTATATAGCAAGCATGGTACTAGGCTAGTTACCGCACTGCTGCCCCTCGTATTTCTTCCAGACTGACAATATCATTTTCAATCATATAGCCACTTAATCCGTCAATAATATCCTGGGGAGCCCGGGGATTTACAAAAAGTCCGGTCCCCACAGAGATAGCCGTCGCACCTACCATGATAAACTCCAGGGCATCCTCATAAGTCATGATCCCCCCGCCGCCCAGAATCGGTATATCAACCACTTTGTAAACCTGGTAGATCATGCGCAAAGCCACCGGTTTGATGGCCGGGCCTGACAGTCCGCCAAAAATGTTGCCCAGTACCGGCTTTCTATTTTTTATATCCACTGCCATCCCCATTAAAGTGTTGATCATAGATACTGCATCTGCACCGCCGGCCTTGGCTGCCTCAGCGATCTGTACGATATCCGTAACATTGGGAGAAAGCTTGGGAATGATAGGAATGGAAGTCTCCCCCTTCACTGCTCTTACCACCTGCTCTACTGTGTCAGGGTCAGTGCCGAACTGCAGCCCGCCTTTGGCCACATTGGGACAGGAAATATTTAGCTCAATGGCCAGAATTTCTTTGTGTCCGTCAGCTATGGAGCAGATCTTTTTATAATCATCAACACAGTTACCGGCAATATTAAGGATCACATTGATATTGTTTTTCTTCAGATGGGGTAGATGTTTTTTCAAAAATACTTCAATTCCCGGATTTTCAAGGCCGATGGCATTGAGCATCCCTGCCGGAGTTTCAATGATCCTAGCCGGTGGATTTCCGGTCCTTGGTTCCAGAGTGGTTCCTTTTACAATGACAGCTCCGATTTTATTGATTTCAAGATAATCTTCGTATTCCGTTCCATAGCCAAATGTCCCGGAAGCAACCGTGATCGGGTTTGGTAATTTCACCGGGCCCAATTGTACTGATAAATCAATATTCACTGGTGATGTTCCCGCTTTATTCATCAGGGTACCCCCCATCATTATTGACATTAAAATTCCACCCCCCCAATATCAAATACAGGTCCGTCTTTACATATTTTAACCAATTCCTCATCGGTACTTTTCAGCTTGCGGGCACAACCCAGACAGGCGCCTACCCCGCAGGCCATATGTTCCTCAAGGGAAACCTGACCGGGTATATTATAATTAAAGGCATACTCGGCAACTGCCGCCATCATCTGGTCCGGCCCGCAGGTATAAATGTAATCGATTTCCTCGGGGTTTATTTTTTTTGCCAGCAGTTCTGTGACCAGACCCTTATGTCCGGCACTGCCATCATCAGTGGCCGGTAAAAATTCTGCTCCAATACTGCGCAGTTTTTCAAGGGTAACCAGGTTCCTGCGGCTGTCTGCACCATGGAGTACTTTTACTTCATAATGATGTTTCGTTAAAACCCGGGCCAGATAGATAAGGGGTGCTATGCCCACTCCCCCGCCGATCATCAAGACCTGCTTTCCGGGCGGTTTTACATTGAATCCTCTGCCAAGAGGCCCCATCACATCGATATGTTCTTTGGTTCTGATCCGAGTAAGCAGTTTGGTACCTTCCCCCACCACTTTATAAAGTAAGGTAATACTGCCCAGTCTTTTATCCGCATCATAAATACTTAGAGGCCTTCTTAACAATGGACTGTTTGAAGCATTTACTTTTACATGGACAAACTGGCCCGGTTCACATAAAGCAGCGATTTGGGGACTGATAAATTCGATTTGATACATGTCACGGCTCACCTGTTGGTGTTCAATTACCAACCCGCATTCCAAAGGCATTTAAAACACTCCTCCCTTGGGCCTGTTCAACATGGCCGTATATTCCTGAAGAGAATAGATCTTATCATTGACCATTTCTTTGCCTTCCGTTATTACATCCAATACCACCTTCAGGGTATCCAGAGAAGTTAAACAGGGAACATTGAGTTCCACTGCTGCCCGGCGGATCAGGAACCCGTCACTGGAAGGCTTGCGGCCATGGGTCAGAGTATTTACCACAAAATCTACCTGGCCGTCTTTTATTAAATCAACGATATTTGGCGACCCTTCTGTCATCTTTTTCACCGATTGTACTTTTATGCCCAGTTCCTGCAGGACTTTGGAAGTTCCTTCGGTAGCAACTATTTTAAAGCCAATATTATCAAAAGCCTTCAGGATCGGCAAGGCTTCCTTTTTGTCCTTGTCGGCGATGGTGGCAACTATAGTGCCTTTTTCCGGAATATTCACCCCGGCTGCCTGTAAGCCTTTAAAAATGGCTTTTTTCAAAGATACATCCATCCCTAAGACTTCTCCGGTGGATTTCATTTCCGGCCCCAGGTTTATATCTACCGCTTCCAGCTTATTAAAGGAGAAGACCGGTACTTTTACCGCATAAAAGGGCGGAATGTCCTGGAGCCCGGGTTTGTATCCCTGATTTCGCAAACTTTCTCCAAATATGGCATTGACCGCAATTTTCACCAGCGGAATACCGGTGACCTTGCTGATAAAGGGTATGGTGCGGCTGGACCTGGGGTTGACCTCCAGTACATAAAGTTCATCTTTGAATTCAACGAATTGAATATTGATCAAACCTACTACACCTAATTCCACAGCCAGCCTGGTGGTGTACTCTATGACTTTTTGCCGGATTTCAGGGCTTAAATCATAAGCAGGGAAGACTGCCATACTATCTCCCGAGTGAACACCGGCTCTTTCAATATGCTGCATGATTGCCGGGATCAGTACCTCTTTCCCGTCACAAACTGCGTCCACTTCTATTTCTTTGCCTAAAAGATACTTGTCGATCAAGACCGGATGGTCTTCATTTATTTTAACAGCAGTTGCCATATATTGGGCAAGTTCTTCATCATTATACACGATTTCCATGGCTCTGCCCCCCAGAACATAGGAAGGCCTTACCAGAACCGGATAGCCGATGCGGTTAGCAATTTTCAGGGCATCTTTGGCTTTGAATGATGTTTTTCCAGGGGGACGGGGAATCCCCAGTTCTTCAACCATAGAATCGAATCTGTCCCGATCTTCCGCCCGGTCAATACTGTCATTGGAAGTGCCCAAAAGCTTGACCCCAGCTTTATTAAGGGGCCCCGCCAAATTGATGGCAGTCTGACCGCCGAACTGCACGATGACTCCTTCCGGCTGCTCTTCTTCAATAATATTCATCACATCTTCGAAAATCAACGGTTCAAAATACAGACGGTCTGAGGTATCAAAATCGGTGCTGACCGTTTCCGGATTATTGTTGACGATAATGGCTTTGATGCCTCTTTCTCTAAGTCCCCATATGCAATGGACCGAACAATAGTCGAATTCCACACCCTGCCCGATTCTGATGGGTCCGGACCCTATCACCAGTACTTTCCGGGCCTGGGGGTCATGGGCAGCTTCGTTTTCTTCTTCATAGGATGAGTAAAAATAGGGTGTCTGGGCATCAAATTCTGCTGCACAGGTATCCACCATTTTATAAGTAGGCAGGATCTCTGCTTCTTTACGCAGTTTCCTTACTTCCTGTTCACTGACCCCCTTGATTTGAGCGATCTCCAGATCTGATATTCCAAGCTTTTTGGCTTCTTTCAGTTCTTCGGCATGTAAAGGCGTGGCTTCCATCCTGGCAGTAAAATCTATGATGTTCTTTATCTTCTTCAAGAAGTACTTGTCGATACGGGTGATATGCCAGATATCTTCGATGGAAAAACCCCGGCACAAAGCTTCGGCAATGATGAATATTCTTTCGTCATCGGCATTTTTTAAGCGGTCTTTTAATTCTTCATTAGATATATACTTAAATTCCGCCAGCCTCAGCCAGTTGATCCCGATTTCCAGGGAACGGATGGATTTTAAAAAGGCTGCTTCGAAACTGCGGTCTATGGCCATCACTTCTCCGGTGGCTTTCATTTGGGTTCCTAAATGGCGGTTGCCAAAAACAAATTTATCGAAAGGCCAGCGGGGAACCTTCAGTACCACATAATCAATAGCCGGTTCGAAACAGGCTGTAGTTTTGCCGGTAATGGTATTGGGGATCTCATCCAGGGTATAGCCGATAGCGATCTTGGTGGTGACCTTGGCGATGGGATATCCGGTAGCTTTGGAAGCTAAAGCACTGGAACGGCTTACCCGGGGGTTTACTTCGATCACATAATACTTTTTGGAGAAAGGATCCAGGGCAAACTGCACATTGCAGCCGCCGGCGATTTTTAAATGCCTGATCATTTTTATGGAAGCAGCCCTGAGCATCTGATATTCTTCATCAGTTAAGGTCTGGGCCGGTGCTACCACAATACTGTCTCCGGTGTGAATGCCGACCGGATCCATATTCTCCATGCTGCAGACAGTGATGCAGTTGTCATTGCTGTCTCTCATCACTTCGAATTCGATTTCTTTATAGCCGCTGACGCTTCTTTCGATCAATACCTGTTTAATAGGACTGCTTTTTAAGCCTTTATTGGCAATTTTGCGCAATTCCTCTTCATTGGCAGCATTTCCCCCGCCGGTGCCGCCTAAGGTATAAGCAGGCCTTACGATCACCGGGTACCCGATTTCGTTGGCAAAATCAACAGCCGCCTGAACTGAATGAACGATATCACTTTCCGGTACCGGTTCCCCTATTTCCTGCATGGTTTGTTTAAACAATTCCCGGTCTTCCGCCCGGGCGATGGCTTCTAAAGGCATTCCTAAAAGAGGGGTGTTGAACTTTTTCAGTGTTCCGGACCGATCCAGTTCCAAAGCCATGTTTAATCCTACCTGGCCGCCTAAATTGGCCACGATTCCGTCGGGCTTTTCTTTTTCCAGTATTTTGCTGACAGTTTCCAGGGTAATTGGTTCAATATATACATGATCAGCGATATCCGCATCGGTCATAATGGTTGCCGGATTGCTGTTTAAAAGGACCACCTCAATGCCTTCTTCTTTTAAGGCCCGGCATGCCTGGGTGCCGGCATAGTCAAATTCGGCTGCCTGACCTATGATAATCGGTCCGGAGCCAATTACCATTACTTTTTTCAGGTTTTTGTTAAGCGGCATCTATTATTTCCTCCATCCAAAGCTGGTTTCTATATCATGTTATAAAATCTGTCGAAGAAGAATCCGGTTTCACTGTAGCCGGGATACCCTTCCGGATCAAACTGCAGTGAAAATACCGGCAGGTCTTTATGTTTTATTCCTTCAATGCTGTTGTCATTCAAGCTTAAAAGTGTAACTTCCATCCCGGTATTTTCCAGACTTGCTTCATCTATGTGGAAGCCATGATTCTGGGTGGTAATATATACCCGGTTGTTTTTCAGATCTTTCACCGGATGGTTGGTTCCCCGGTGTCCGTAATCCAGTTTATTGACTTTGGCCCCCATGGCCATGGCAATCATCTGGTGGCCCATGCCAATGCCCATCATAGGTTTTTTACCGATGAGCTTTTTGCAGGTTTTGACCACATAGCCAATAGTATTGGGATCTCCAGGTCCATCTGATATAAGAATGCCATGGGGCTGAAGCTTCATAATTTCTTTGGCATCAGTCCGTGCCGGCACTGCCAGTACTTCCATGTTGCGGCGGGTAAATGATTCAATCACCCCTTTTTTAGTCCCCAGATCAAGAAGCACTACCCTTTTATCTGCATTGCCAAACTTCATGATGTTTCTGCGGGTCACAAACTGCACCTGGTCACCTTTTAATTCTTTTACTGCCGATTTGGCTTTTTTAACCAGCCATTTCAGGTCATCAATATTATCCGTAATAATGCCTCCCAGAGTCCCTTTGCTGCGAATTTCCCTGGTTAGTGCCCGGGTATCCACTTCAGTTAAGACTGCGATCTCACTCTTGTTTAAAAAAGTGATCAGGTCCATTTCCATTTCATAATGACTGGGGAAATCCGTTGCTTCTCTTAAAACCAGCCCTTTGACCATAGCTCTTTGGGAAGCGAAGCTCTTTTCATTTAATCCTACATTTCCTACCAGAGGATAGGTCATTACAACGATCTGGCCGAAATATGACGGGTCGGTGATAATATCCTGGTAACTAATCATCGCGGTACTGAAAACCAGTTCTCCGCCTGTAAATTTACAGTCATTCAAAAGCCTGCCTGTAAATATTCTGCCGTTTTCTAAAACCAGGTATCCTTTCACTTTTTTCACTCCTCAATTATTCTGCCGTCTTCTGCTTTAACTTTTCCATTAACAATTGTCATATAGGGCCATCCTTTCAGTTTTCGGCCTGCATAGGGTGTATTTTTGCCTTTGGAGTAAAAACTGCCCGGGTCGACAGTTTTGCTTTTTTTCGGATCAATAATGGTGATATCAGCAGCACCGCCTATTTCCAGACTTCCCTTATTTAAACCCATCACTGATGCGGGACCTGTGGTAAACAGACTGACCATTTTATTCAGATCAAAATGCTTACCTACCAGGCTCATAATCAGCGGTATCGCTGTCTCCAGGCCCGAGATGCCAAAGGAGGCATAATTGTATTCACAGTCTTTGCTTTCCAGTTCATGGGGAGCATGGTCGGTTGCTATGCAGTCGATGGTCCCGTCCTTGATTCCCTCCAATAAAGCCTTAATATGCTCAGCTGATCTTAAGGGCGGGTTTACTTTGGTATTGGTATCATAGGATCCCACGGCTTCATCAGTTAAGGTAAGATGATGGGGCGTTACTTCACAGGTGACATTTATCCCCTGGGCCTTGGCCTTTCTTATCAAGTCAACTGTACCTTTGCTGGATATATGACAGATGTGAACATGCCCGCCGGTAAGCCCGGCCAGGATAATATCCCGGGAAACCATCACCTCTTCCGCAGCAGTGGGAATTCCCTTGAATCCGTATATGGTTGAAAAATATCCTTCGTGCATCTGGCCGTCTGCAGCCAGGCTTCTGTCTTCACAATGTGATAATACCGGCAGGTGGAACATTCTGGCATATTCCAAAGCATTTCGCATAAGTTCCGCTTTCTCCACCGGTTTTCCGTCATCAGAGACGGCAATACACCCGGCAGCGATCAAATCCGCCATCTCAGTGATCTCTTCGCCGCCTTGATTCTTGGTGATTGCCCCGATGGGCCAAACGTTGACCACCGCTGTTTTGGCTGCCATTTGCCGAACATAGGCAGCAACTGATGCATTATCGATGACCGGCTTGGTATTGGGCATGCAGCAAATTGTGGTAAATCCCCCTGCTGCAGCGGCTCTGCTGCCTGAAGCTATTTCTTCTTTATATTGATAACCGGGGTCTCTTAGATGAACATGGATATCGATAAATCCCGGACAGACAATTTTTCCGCTGGCATCGATAACTCTGTCTACGTTCTCCAGATTAATGTTTTCACCTATCTTTTTAATTAGGCCATTATTTACGAAAATATCAAGCTGCTGGTCGATTCCGTTTTTTGGGTCAATGACCCGGCCATTTTTAATAAGCAATTTCATCACGTGTGCCTCCCATCATCAGGAATAATGCTGCCATGCGTACTGCCACTCCATTGGTAACCTGTTCATTGATCAGGGCCTGGGTACTGTCAGCAATTTCACTTGATATTTCCACGCCCCGGTTCATCGGCCCCGGGTGTAGGATCAGCACATCTTCCTTGGCCTTTTTCAGTTTGTCATTTTTAATCATATATAAATTAGCGTATTCATCCAGTGAGGGGAACAGCCCCACATGCTGCCTTTCTTTTTGGATACGCAGAACATTGATAACATCTGCTCCTTCAATAGCCTTTTCCAGATCGTAATAAACCTTGACGCCTAGTTTTTCTATTTCCGGTGCCATCAAGGTTGGCGGACCTACCAATCTTATTTCGCAGCCGAATTTACTGAGTCCGTAGATATTTGAACGGGCTACCCGGCTGTGGAGTATATCACCCACAATGGTAACGGTCAGCCCTTCCAGAGTCCCTTTCTTTTCCCTTATGGTAAAGAAGTCCAGTAAAGCCTGGGTGGGATGTTCATTAGCTCCGTCACCGGCATTGATGACCCGCATATTGGTATTGCGGGCTACATAGTGAGGTGCCCCGCTCATGGAATGCCTGATGACCATTACATCAAAGCCCATGACTTCAATGGTTTTCATGGTATCTCTCAGGCTTTCCCCTTTTTGTACACTGCTTAATGCTACAGGCAGATTTACCGTATCAGCACTTAGGTATTTTCCTGCTATTTCAAAAGAAGTTCTGGTTCTGGTACTGGGCTCATAGAAAACAGTGATCATTGCTTTGCCTCTAAGTGTGGGTACTTTTTTGATATCCCTTTTGATGATATCCTTCATAGGTATTGCAGTGTCCAGGATCAGTTGGATCTCTTCCCTGCTCATATCCCGCAGTCCCAGTAAATCCTTGTGTTGGGCTAACTTCATTATGGCTGTAAGCCTCCTCTCAAAAATATGTTCTGCATTAAAAAAACCTTCCTCTCGGCAAGGAAGGCTTCTACCTGTCTTCGTTCTCCCTTGCCAGCCTCTCGGACTAGTTTAAAGGGCATTTATGAGTCGATAATATCTTGTATAACTACCAAATCCTTATCATCAAATTCCTTTACTGAAACTGATACATTTTCCATTTTGGATGTAGGTACGTTTTTGCCGACAAAGTCGGCTTTTATAGGCAATTCCCGGTGTCCTCGATCAATAAGAACCGCCAGTTGAATGCATTTTGGCCTCCCGATGTCGATTAAGGCATCCAATGCTGCTCTTACCGTCCTTCCGGTATATAATACATCATCCACCAGAATAATGATTTTGTTATTAATGTTGAAATTGACTTCTGTTCGATGAACTTGAGGCTGTGATGCCAGTGTAGTTAAATCATCACGATAAAGAGTTATATCTAAAATACCGACGGGAACTTTAAAACCTTCGATAGACTCAATCAGTTCTGCGATACGATATGCCAGCGGGCCTCCCCGGCGCCGGATGCCGATAATGACAACATTTTCAACACCCTTGTTTTTTTCAATGATCTCATGGGTGATTCGGATAAGGGCTCTTTTCATGGCCATCTCGTCCATTAAGACATGTTTTTCACGTAACTCCACTTATGAACCTCCTTCCTGCAGGCATAAAAAAACCTGCCAATGGGCAAGGCAAGTCAGGTAAACACATTATTTCGAATTTGCCTTGCTAACCTCACGGGGTCAACTTAAAGGAACTTTACTGATATAGATTTTAATGAATGACAGGTTACATGTCAATTGATTTTTTTCAGATCATCAATAATTTTTTGCATATACTGAGGAACTTCAGATTGAAACTCCATATATTCCTGAGTAGAAGGGTGAATGAAACCTAATAAACAGGCATGGAGTGCCTGACCTGCAAGATCAAAGTGTTTTTTAGCCGGACCATATAGAGGATCTCCCACCACCGGATGATGTATATAAGCAAAATGAACTCTTATCTGATGGGTCCTTCCAGTCAATAATTTCACTTTTACCAGTGAATAATTTTGATACCGGTTTAACACCTGATATTCGCTTACTGCTTCTTTCCCGTTTTTATCCACCGCCATTTTTTTACGGTCGGTTTTACTGCGGCCGATAGGTGCTTCGATAATCCCCAGTTTTTCATTGATGGTCCCGTGCACCAGAGCAATATACTGCCGGTTGAAAGAATGATCTTTGATCTGCCTGGCCAGATGCCGATGGGCCTGGTCATTTTTGGCCACTATCAGCAGTCCTGAAGTATCCTTGTCCAGCCGATGAACGATCCCCGGCCTTAACTCCCCGTTGATGCCTGACAGGTCTTTTATATGAAACAATAGAGCATTGACCAGTGTATTGTCCCAGTTGCCATGGGCGGGATGAACCACCATTCCCTGAGGTTTTTCAATGATGACTATATCTTTATCCTGATAGACGATATTTAAAGGGATATCCTGGGCCGTGATCTCAACCTGTTTAGGTTCAGGAACGGTCACCGCAATTTCTTCCCCTTCTTTAATGCGATAACTGGCTTTTTTGTTTTCCCCGTTCACAGTTATTTTTTTTTCTTCCAGTAATAGCTTGACCATAGACCGGGACAAATATTCCAGATGCTCGGTTATAAAAGCATCCAGTCTTTCCCCTTCCATTTCTTCGTGAACGATCAGTAATTCTTGTTTAGGCATTGATTTTGTCTTTCTCCTCGCTTTTAAAGGTGTAGATGACTAATAGAATACCTCCGCAGACAATTGCCATATCGGCAATGTTAAAAACCGGCCACCAGCCTAGATCAAAGAAATCTACCACATATTGATACCGGAAGCGGTCGATGAAGTTTCCAATGGCTCCGCCGCAAATCAGTCCCAGTATGATCTGCAGACAGATGGAAAGCGGATTCTTAAAATTATAAATACTGATAGCCAGCACCAGTAATACAGCACTGGTAATAAAGAACCATGTATTGCCGGCGAAAAGGCCAAATGCAGCTCCCTGGTTCTGAACATGGGTCAGTGAAATTATGCCTTCTATAAGCGGAATACTGGCACCGGGTTCCATATAGCTGACAACCAGCCATTTGGAGAATTGGTCCAGGATTACGATAATCAGAATATAAAGCCAGAAAAACAAAACAGTTGTCTCCTTTCAATAAAAACCTCATCAGCTATGCCCTATCATACCATTCTGACTTACTGGCGGGAAAGTACCACTATCTCTTTTTCCCATTTATTTTATCGATTACCTGCCGGTGGGCAAACCATTCAAAACGGTCATCGGGCTGGTTTTTGATCTCTGCTCCCTTTCTTGCGGCCATGGTTTTGATAAAGTAGTCTGCAATATGAGGATTTTTAGGCAGAAGGGGTCCATGAAGATAAGTGCCGATCAGGTTTTTATACCATAACCCTTCGCCGCCATCTTCACCATTATTCCCGTGGCCTTTTATTACATTGCCAAATGCAGATAATTTCCGGTCATTAAGATAGGTTCTGCCGCCATGGTTTTCAAAACCCACTACGGTCTGCTTCTTACCGTTTACATCGCTTTCCAAAAGGATGTCTCCGATCAGGCGGTTTTTCCTGCCTTCCGTATGAAAATCAAAAAAGCCCAGTCCTTCCAGAATCTCTCCATCATGGGATTTATAAAACTTGCCCAGCAATTGATATGCACCGCAGATACAAAGAGCCGGCAGGCCCTTTTCTATTTCCTGTATCAATTTGTCCGCTTTAATCAACAGGTCGCTGTAAACCAGTGCCTGCTCCCGGTCAGATCCCCCGCCCATAAAAATCATATCGATATGGGGGAAATCGATTTTGTCATTTAGATTATGGGACAGGATTTCACAGT
>JAAZFJ010000163.1 GCA_012511795.1 Syntrophomonadaceae bacterium | reverse complement strand
GCCGGAGCATCGGTAGATTTGATAATGATAGAGGAGGTGGACATACAGGCCACAGCCAGGAAAATAGCCAGATAAATACGGGATTTGATCACGCTTCAACTCCCAGGTATGAGCTGATGACTGCTTCATTGTTTTTGGTTTCCTCAGGATTCCCCTCGGCGATTTTCCGCCCGTAATTAAGCACGGCAATGATTTCGCACAGGTTCATGACCAGGTTCATATCGTGCTCCACCAGAAGGATGGTCAGTTTCATTTCCTCTCTGATCCGGTAAATGAGCTCGATCAATTCTACTTTTTCACTGGCATTCATGCCGGCAGCCGGTTCATCCAAAAGCAATAAGGATGGTTTCAGGGCCAGGGCCCGGGCAATTTCCAGGCGCCGCTGTTCGCCGTATGACAGGTTATCAGCATATTCATCTCTTTTTTCATAAAGTCCCACCAGGTTTAAGAGCCGCCCGGCACGGATCATGATTTGTCCTTCTTCCCGGCGTGCTAAAGGCAGGCCAAAAAGGTCGCTGATAAATCCGCTTTTATTGATGGCATGGCTGCCTACTCTCACATTGTCGATAACGGAAAGTTTGTTAAACAGCCTGATATTCTGAAAGGTCCTTCCTATTCCCAGCTTGGCAACTTTATGGGGAGACATGGCTTTGAGTTCCTGGCCGTGAAAATGGATGGTCCCTTCAACTGGCACATAAATGCCGGTAATTATATTAAACAAGGTGGTTTTCCCAGCCCCATTGGGGCCGATGATGCCATATATCTGCCCTTGTTTCACTGTCATATCAATGGAGTCCAGAGCGCGCAATCCGCCGAATTCCTGTGTGATTCCTGTGAGTTTAAGAATTTCCATTTTAACCTACCTCTTTTTTAAACCAGCGTTTTTTTATGTCGTAGATGCGAACATCACCCAGCAGCCCGTTGGGCCGGAAGATCATCAGGATGACCAAAAGTCCCCCGTAAAACAGCAGCCGGTAATCAGCAACGATCCGCAGCATCTCCGGCGCGATAGTCAAAATAACCGCCCCCAGTATGCTGCCGGGGATACTCCCCATGCCGCCTAAAACCACCATGTTTAATATTTCAATGGATTTCATAAAGCCAAAATCCTGGGGAGCGATATAACTCATATAATGAGCATAAAGTCCGCCGGCCAGTCCTCCTAAAAAAGAACCTACCGTAAAAGCCAGGACTTTCATACGGGTGGTATCGATACCTGATGCCTCTGCAGCGATCTCATTTTCACGGATGGCATAAAGAGCTCTGCCGGTTCGGGAGTCCAGGAGTTTGGCATTTAATAATATCACTACGATGACGATGCCCCAGACCAGGACAAAAGTTGTATTGGGAGGCATACCGTAAAGGCCTACCGCCTTTCCCCCCGGTTCAAAATTAAGAAAGAATACCCTTATGATTTCGGCAAAACCGATGGTCACCATGGCCAGATAGTCTCCTTCCAGCCTTAAGGTAGGAATGCCGATTAAAAAGCCGAAAAAGGCTGCCAGTAATGCTCCGGCTAAAAGTGCTGCCCAAAAGGGAGCCTGGTACTGCATGGTCAAAATCGCTGCCGTGTAGGCGCCGATGCTCATAAACCCGGCATGTCCCATTGACAGCTGCCCGGTGACACCGGTAATCAGGTTTAATCCTAAAGCTAATATAATGTTTATTCCGATCAAAACAAAAATTCTTAAATAATATGCATCTATATATTGGGTCAGGAATGCTTCCATAAGGTTTTTTCACCTACACCTTTTTTGTGATCTTCTTGCCCAGGATTCCCTGAGGTCGAATAATTAAGACTATAATAAGGATTGCAAAAGCAATGGCATCTTTATAGGATGAGGATAGATAGGCTACTCCCATTATTTCCATAACTCCCAGGGTCAGTCCGCCGATCATGGCACCAGGGATGGAGCCGATTCCCCCTAAAACAGCAGCAGCAAAGGCTTTCAGGCCTGCCATCATACCCATGTAAGGCCACACTGCATTATAATAGATCCCTACCAGAACCCCTCCCGCTGCCGCCAGGCTGGATCCTATGGCAAAGGTAGCTGAAATGACACGATTGACATTGATGCCCATCAGGGAGGATGCGTCCAGATCCTGAGAGCAGGCACGCATGGCTTTGCCGATCTTGGTTTTCTGAATCAACAGCTGCAGGCCGATCATCAGCAAGGCAGATACCACCAGGATAATGATCTGCAGGGAAGATATCTCCAGGCCGCCGATATGATAGGTATTGATTTCCAGTATATTAGGGTAACGAGTAGTATTGGTTCCCCTGATCAAAGCCATTAAGGTGGATAAAAATATGGATACTCCGATGGCACTGATCAAGGCAGACAGGCGGGAAGATTTGCCCCTGAGCGGGCGGTAGGCGATTCTCTCCACCAACATGCCCAGGATCATGCAAAATATCATAGCTCCAATAAGTGCAGTAAATAAATCTGCTCCTGCCACTGTTACAAGAAATAAACCGACAAAGGCGCCAAACATGTAAATTTCGCCGTGGGCAAAATTGATCAGCTGGATGATACCGTAGACCATGGTGTAGCCCAGGGCGATCAATGCATAAGTGCTGCCCAGTGTCAGTCCGTTCAGCAATTGTTCCCAGAACATATATTTCCTCCTGTTTTAGATGGGTTATACACAGTTTAGCACAGACATGGGGGTCCGGTGTTAAACTCTATATACCCGTTAGTCAGACAGGGAAATTTCCTCCGGGCAATCCAGGCCTTAACTGCCTGTTATCCGGTAAATGGCCCGACCTGGACGGACGGGCCATTAATGATACATGAATTCTATGCCCTAACTATTTTACCTCAACGGGTAATTTGTTGACCAGTGCAAACTTGCCGTCTTTTACGGTTAACAGGAATACCGGGCTTTTAACTGGTTCACGGTCTTCCCTGAAGCTGGTCATGCCAGATACACCGGGATAATCTTTCAATTTTGCCAGTTCTTCTTTATAAACTGTGGGGTCGGCGCTGCCGCTCGTTTCCATAGCGTCCGCCAGGATCCTTACTGCATCATAATACTGAGCGGAAAACATATCGGGTTCTTCATTATATTCAGCCCGGTATTTTTCTAAAAATGCTTCTGTCTCAGCACTGGGCTGGTCGGTGGAGAAACCGCAGTAGAAAATAACCTTTTCCTCTACCGCAGATAGTCCTAATTTGGCCAGATCCTGTCCGTATAAACCGTCGCCGCCGATCAGTTTGATATCGAAGTTCTGCTTCTGGACTTCGTTCATAATCAGGGCTGCTTCCGTGTAATAACCGGTAAATACCAGAACATCAGCCCCGGAGTTTTTCAGTTTGGTGACCTGAGCGGTAAAATCAGTTTCTCCGTCATTTACACTGTCTTCTAAAACGATATTGACCTGTCTGGCTTCCAGGGCCTGTTTGAAGACCGGGGTAAGAGCAGTGCTGTAGCCATTATTTAAAGAGGTTATGATAGCTACATTTTTCCAGCCCTGATCATCCAGCATCCAATCAACAACAACCGGTACAGCGAATTTATCCAAGAGGGTATTGCGGAAAACATAATCACCGATTTCCACTACACCTTCACCGGTAGCACCAGCGGAAAAGATGACCATTTTGTTCTTCTGGGCGATATCAGCCGCTACTTTGGTCAGGCCGGTACAAGGATCACCGATCATGCCCGCAACTTTGTCACGGGTTATATATTTGGTTGTAATATTGGCTATTTCACTGTTTTCACCTTTGTTATCTTCATAGATCCCTTCCAGCTGTTTGCCTAAAACTCCGCCTTCGGCATTGATTTCTTGAATGGCCAGTTTCATGCCTTTTTCACCGGGAATGCCATAATTGGCAACGGAGCCGGTGGTAGCCCCTAAAAATCCTAATCTGATGGTGTCACCAGCAGCTTTGTCACCGTTGGTCTCATTTGTTCCCCCACCGCAGCCGGCAATTAAGGAAAACATCATCATTAGGCATAACACTATTGCCAGCCTTGTTTTACCTTGAAAATACAAATTATTTCCCCTCCTCAATTCTAACAATAAATATGTTTATTAATCTTTAAAGTGAAACAGGTTATGTTTAGAACACTTTAAAAAAGTATAACATGATATATATTCACTCTAACAGGACAAAATCCTTCCATGAAAATAAAAAAACTGAACCAGCACCGTGGCTTCGTTCAGCATTTAGCGGTTTTTCACCTTATATTAATCTTGTTTAACTATCTTTTACCAGATAATACAGCCGGTAGCTATCGTCTTGAGGACTGCATAGGGCTGCCAGAAAGAGGGCTTCTCCTTCTTCCATCATTCTTCTGGTTTCGATCATTCTTTCCGTTTCAATGGTAATAATCTTCATAGGTATAAACTGCACCGGAAAAGATGGATTTATGCAAGAAATGGCTTTAATGGTATGTCCTCATAATTATCAGCCGCTAAAAAAAGTTTCACCTGGGGTTTATAGCGATACTCTTCAATTAGTTTTTTGAACATCAGGTCAAAACTGCTTAAGCCAGCCTTACTGTCAGTATCAATCAAATCGTTTTCTTCGGCAAATACCTGCAAGGCCGTAATTCCTGTCCAGGCCAGGGAATAGATCAATTGTTCAGCCGTACCCAGGATATCGGTACATACATAAAAACGGCAGATCAATGAGCGGCAGGGGTAAATGGTGCAAATATTTTCTTCCAGGAAAACGCAAGGGTCAGGCTGCATCCGCAAAAGCCCTGCTTTGACTTTTTCCCGGTCAAAAAAGGCAGAGATGAAGCTTTTATGATCAAGATTTTTATGATCCGCCATTTTTTTAAAGGAGATGATATCCGGTATTACATAAGCAGTATTGCAGCAATTGGTATTACAGCCTTTGCAAACTGCAAAATGGTTGTCGCCGTAGAGTTTATAAATATTGCTGTCGTCACAAAGGGGCTGCCAGGCAGCCAAAAGGTCAGCCAGGGTAGCATTGTCATCCTTTACCTTGATTCCGATCCCGGACTTCCCATTTTCATTTCCCTTGAATATTTCGATTTTATTCATTCCCAGATAACATCCTCTTTGATTACTTTAGCCGGATTACCGGCTACCATGGTTCGCGGCGGCACATCTTTGGTTACCACAGCATTATTGGCGATGATGGAGCCTTCACCCACCGTAACTCCTTTTAGAATTACAGCCCGGCAGCCTATCCACACATGGTCCTCTATGATGACCGGTTCGATTTTGGTGGTAGGGATCTCACCTCTTACCCCCAGGGGATGGGATGAAGTATCCATAAACAGAACATGCCAGCTGATGGAACAATTTTTACCGATCTTAAGTTCCTTCACCGCCAGAAGGTTACAGCCATCTCCCAGATATGTACCGTCTCCAATGTAAATGCGGGCTCCGGCGCCGGTGGAGATCCTCACATCCCTTTCCAGGAGTACATTGTCACCTACATGAACTTCTGAGCCTTCTCCCAGGAAAATCAGACCGGGATTACGTGCCCTCAGGTTTTTGCCGCAGGTGGTAAGTTTCCCTTTAACTCTCCAGGTAGTGTAACGGTCACAAATATTCTGCCACATAATATCTCCCCCTATGTGCTTGCTGCTTATGACATCGCCATTAATGTAATCAGCTTTGGCTATGACATTACCACCCATGTTACTTGCCGGTCAGGTCCTTAATGGCCTGACGAGCCAATTGGTCACAGCGTTCATTATATTCATCGCCGGCATGGCCTTTGACCTTTTTCATGGTTACCCGGTTTCTGCTGGTAAGGTCAAGCAGTTCCTTCCACAGGTCCTGATTGGCAACTTCTTCTTTTTTGCTGTTTTTCCAGCCGTTTTGCTGCCATTTGTCCAGCCATTTCTGCCCAAACGCATTGACCAGATAAGCGCTGTCTGAATATACTTCCACCTCCCAGCCTGTTACTTTCAGCGCTTTTAAGGCAGCCACTACGGCCATAAGCTCCATGCGCTGATTGGTGGTTTGGGGGTCGGCACCTGATATTTCTTTTTTATTGCTGCCGGACATCAAAACCGCTCCCCAGCCTCCGGGACCGGGATTCCCCGAACAAGCTCCATCAGTATATATGATAATCTTTTGCACAATTTTTCTCCTTTACCAAAGGTTTAAAAGTTCTTTTACCGTACGCAGGTGATAGTCCGCTTCAGGGATCTTCCAATCCTTTGCGGGGGCCAGCCATATGGCAGTCATACCAGCCTTTTTGGCACCAACCACATCAGTAATCATATCATCACCGATATGTGCTGCCTGGTGACTTTCAATATTCATTTTTTCCAGTGTAAACTCAAATATCCCCGGGTTGGGTTTGGCTATACCTAATTCATCAGAAAAGGTGAGATACTCAAAGAAGTCGATGATCCCGTCTTTTTTCATGAGCTTACGTAAAACGTAACCGGGACTGAGACCGGTATTGCATATGACCGCCAGTTTGTAGCGATTATATAAAAGGGGCAGGGTTTCTTTCACGTCGGTATTCATCTCCGGCGGATACTCTAAAAGGGTTTCAGCATAATAGTAATAAGCTTTCTGCTTTAATACTTCACTGAGGGTTATATCGAACTTTTCCAGAATCAGCTCCAGTTGTCTGGCAGGAGGTACTTCTTCACCATAAGCCCGCTGCCGGGTAAATGCATGGAGCCACACTTTTTTAAAAACTTCAAAGACTTCCCCGGTGCCCACATCCAGCCCTGCGCTCTGCAGGACCCGCATCAGGCCGTTGATCCTTACATCGTGTAATACGCCTTTTTTGGTCGTCTTATATAAGGTGTTCCAGAAGTCAAAGGTGATCGCTTCCATAACTATTCCCTTCCCCAACTCACATACATATTAATCTAATACGCGTAAAAGCGGCAAATTCCTTCTTGTTGCCTTCGGGGTCAGGATTCATTTGTTTTTACTCAGTAAGGATATTGCCTTTTGTATGTATATTCTTTGTACCTCCTTCAGGCCTCACCGTTGCCAGTGACGCCCTTGCCCTCGGGTTAACCAATATTGCTTAATCCCAGTTCCCCCAGAAAATCAAACAACTCCTTCTTAATCTTCTCCAAATCCTCCACCGTCTTTCCTTCACAGCGAACGATCAGTTCAGGACCGGTATTGGATGCCCTTACCAGTCCCCATCCTCCCGGGAAGAGAATTCGGGCGCCGTCAATATCAATAACTTCGTAAAGAGCTCGAAAGTGACGTAGTACTTTTTCCACAATCACAAACTTCTCCGCATCACTGCTTTTCACCCTAAGCTCCGGTGTAGCATGATAATCTGGTACATTGGCAAGAAGCTCTGTAATACTTTTATCACTGTTCGATAAGATTCGCAGTAAACGAGCCGCTGCATAAATCGCGTCATCATAACCATAATATTCATCCGCAAAGAACATATGCCCGGACATTTCTCCGGTAAAAATCGCTCCAATATCCTTCATCTTCGCCTTAATTAGTGAATGCCCCGTCTTATAGAACATGGGCTTGCCTCCCAGTCGCTCAATCTCGTCCACTAAGGCCTGGGAGCACTTCACCTCGACTATACAATCCGGCCCCGGATATTTAGGCAGAATCTCACGCCAGAACAGAATCATGAGCGTATCTCCCCAGATAATTTTACCATCCGGTGCAACTACCCCCAGACGGTCTCCATCTCCATCAAATCCAATTCCTAAATCGGCCTTCTCTACCTGAGCCACCTTAATTAAATCCTGGCAGTTCCCGATCTTAACCGGATCGGGATGATGGTTCGGATAATCAGGATCACTCTCGCAGTATAGCTCCACCACTTCACAGCCCAGCTCCCTGAGCAAGCGAGGAGCGATAAAGCCTGCTGTACCATTTCCACAGTCCACCACCACTTTTAATTTACGTGGCCCCAGGCTGATTCTGCTCTTTATATCTGCAACATAGTCCTCCACAATATTGATATCTTTCAATTTTCCAGACACATCAGCAGTCACTACTAACCCATCTTCTACCATCTGCGCGAGCCGCTGTATCTCCTCCCCATAGATGGTCGAAGTCCCTAATAGCAGCTTGAAGCCATTATCATGTCCCGGATTATGCGAGGCAGTAATCATCACCCCCGCATCTACATTAAGCTTGCGGGTGGCAAAATAAAACATGGGCGTAATCAGTTCGCCAATATCGATCACATCCAACCCACTCTTCAGCAAAGCATCTACAACAATATTGCGAAAACCCGCCGAGGAAAACCGATTATCCCTGCCGACAATAACTTTTTCCCGTCCCGCCTGTATCACATACGCTGCAAACGCACTTGCAATCCCCTTCACAGCCAAATCATCCAATTCGGCACCAACCCGCCCCCGGATGTCATACTGACGAAACATGCTTCTATTTATAAAAGAAGCCCCCTCTTGCGACGAGTCTCTGGTGACAGCGCCAGTCTTTGCTGGGCTTATACTATCATCATTTAAAATGTTGTTATTCTGGCCGCGCAATATAATTTCCCCTTCCATATTACTGTCTATTCATCATTAAATCACAGACATGTTTGGGCCGCTCTGATATAACCATCAACTCTATTCATCTGCGATTAATCAGAGCAATACCTTCATTGCATTCAATGTGTCTGCCGGGCAAAGACGTATTCAATATATGATCATGGTAAAGTTAACTGGATCTTCCTTTTACGATGGCGTTGCCTACCTCTTTAAGCACAGTCCATACTTCATCACCTGCTACCAGTAATTCATGAAGTTTTGCCTGCAGCTCAGCCTGCTTAACAAATAATGCCTCGAACTCTTCACTAATCTGCTTGATTTCTAATTCTGCCCTGCGATTAAGTTCCTCCGCTATATTCCATACCTCATTCCACACTGCATTCCATATTTCAGCCCATGCCTCTTCACCCACTGCTGCTGATTCATGAAATTGTTTTTGCAGAGCAGCCTGTTTAGATTGCAGTGCAGGTTCCAGTTCCTTATAATCCTCCCTGATCTTTTTTGTTGCCTGGAGATTAAATTCTTTAACTGAATCACCGACGTTATCCCAGACCAAAGCCCAGATTTCGTCTTTTGACAATGATAATTCATTGAGTTTTGCCAGTGTCTCTGACTGCTTATCCAACAGGTCAGTTTCGATCTCCTCATAACCTTGCTTGATTTCTGCTGCTATCTGGTCAGTTTTGGTTATCAGTTTATCGATCTCGCTGCTCACCTGGCGGAGTTCGGTTTTCAGCCTTGCTTTATATTCCGCTTTGCTCTCCATATCTCTGCCTCCTTTTATTCGATTATGCTTAAACAGTGCTGCTTAAAAGACCGCGTTATACCCTTGCTGCAATTTTTTCAGTTTGAACCTCATCCTGCCGGCCATAGATATCTTCAAACCGCACTATATCATCCTCGCCCAGATAACTGCCAGTTTGGACCTCTATGACCACCAGCGGTACTGAACCTGCATTCTTCAGGCGATGCCTGGCTTGCTGCGGTATGAAAACACTCTCGTTCTCGTGTAAACTTTGTATGTTAGCGCCGGTCGTAACCTCTGCTGTCCCGCTGATAACGATCCAGTGCTCACTGCGGTGATAATGCATCTGCAGGCTAAGTATCTGCCCGGGGTTGACCACGATCTGCTTTATCTTAAACCCCTGCCCGGAGCTTAGTACCGTATATAATCCCCAGGGACGATAGGCCGCAGTCATATGCTCGTCCGCTTCCAGGCGACTGCTTGCCTTAAGTTCACTTACCAGCTCTTTTACTTTCTGTGACTCGCCCTTTTTAGCAACCACGATAACATCGCCTGTTTCTACTACCAGGATGTCTTCTAATCCGATACCAGCAATGAGGCGGCTTTTTCCCAACATTAATGTGTTCAAGCACTCTATCTGCACGCAGTCCCCCTGGACGGCATTACCATCGGCATCTTTTTCCAGCACGTCATAGACTGCGTCCCATGAGCCGACGTCACTCCACTCTGCTAAAAACGGCAGCATCACCACTTGCTCCGATTTTTCGGCTACAGCATAGTCGAATGAGATATTAGGCATCTGGGTGAAATTAGCTCGCATCTCCTCCAGGCTGGTGGTAGTTAGCGCATAAAGATCACTTCGATGTGCTCGTAATTCTTCTAGAAAACAAGCAATGGTAAAAGCGAACATACCTGAGTTCCAATAGTAACCGCCTGCCGCCAGGTAAGCCTCTGCCGTTGCCCGGTCAGGCTTCTCATGGAACGAATCAACCTTAAAACCGCTGCCAAATGGCTGCCCAGCCTTGATATAGCCATATCCAGTTTCCGGGCTATCTGGCGGTATGCCAAGGGTCACAATCTTGTGAGACTCCGCCAAGATAACCGCCTGCCTAACGTTTGCAGTAAACTTTTCCAAAGGACTGATAATGTGGTCGGCTGGCGTTACAAATATCACCTCATCCTCTTCACAGCCCAGTGTGTCTATGCAATACCTAACCGCAAATGCAATGGCCGGAGCGGTGTTACGCGCCACCGGTTCCAGCAGAATATGGGCTTCCTTTGCATTGGAAGCAGTAAGCTCTGTTTTCACCAGGTGAACATAGTCCTGATTGGCAACGATGACCATATCAGATGGCTTGACCAGCGTCGATAAACGATCAATGGTCATCTCCAGCAGGGATTTATTGCTATTTATTTTTAGAAACTGTTTGGGGTACTTGGTACGCGAAAGCGGAAATAAGCGACTGCCTCCGCCCCCGGCGAGGATAATTATTTTCATCTAATACTCACTTTCTTTTCTAAACAGAGACCAAAATCAACAGCCATATATCTTTCTATAGACAAATTGGCCATGCAATAACCAACGATACTTTCGGCCCCCTGATTTTGATTAATTCCGTCAGAGGTTATGCCGTCGAAGCATCCTCCGGTCTCAACATCAATCAAGCTTTTACCACAAGAGTTCTTACCCAGATACCAGGCAAAACTCTGTCGTGCCAGCTCCAGCATTGCCCTGTCGCCGGCAACATCATAAGCGACTAAGTGAGCCAGTGCAGTTGAGCAGGCTTCAATGGGCTGCTCATCATATTGCGCGGACTTCTCTCCCCTCACCATCCAGCCTTTGCAGCCAATGGCCTGAAAATAACCGTTACGAAAGGTAATTTGGTCAAGAAATTTTAAACTTTCCTGCGCCGTACGCAACAATTTTTCCTGTCCGAGGTGACGGTAAGCCACGAACAATGCCCATGGCAAAATTGCATTATCGTAAACAAGTATATCCTCAAACCAGCGCCATTCTTTACTGGCGTATTGGTCAAATTGTTTAAGGATCGACTGGGCCAGAACAGGCATGAAGTGATTGACTTCAGTGCCGCCAATCAAATCCAGTCCGATTATCGTATTTGCTTGTCCTCGTAAACTGGTGATAGTTGAGATACGACTCATGGCGCGCTTGACAGCGGCAGCGCAGGCTCTTTTTATCCCACCGGGCATAGCCGGGGAAGCCAGGGTATAACCCAAAGCCCATATACAACGGCCGAAACAATCCTCTGATCCTTCCTCTTCGGTAAACTGCCTGCTATACGTCATAAAATTCCGGAACCCACCTTTTTCATTTTGAGCATACAGAACAAACCCCAAATAACGGTATATTAATGAGAGGTAGTCCGCCTTCGCGAGGTTTTCGTGGAGCATCACTGCCATTATCAGTGCCCGGGCATTGTCATCGGTGGTGTATCCCTTATCCGGGTCGGGAACGCTGAACCGTGCGTGTTGAAATATTCCCGTCTCATCAGTCATCCGCAAGATATGGGTAACATCAAATTTTTCTTTGATTCTATTCATTTATCTCACCTGCACTACAGTCCGCGGGGATGGTTTCGCCACGTTTATAAACAGTTGGGCGTAGCGTCCAGCCACATTGGCCCATGTCATTGTCTGGCCAAGCTTTAGGGTCTTCATTTCCATATGTTTTTTGTGACGGGGATTTTCAAGAATATAATTAACACACGACGCCAATGAGTCAACATCACTAAATTCAGTCAGCATGCCCCGTCCGTCACCCAGCATTTCCCGGGCATATTGATACGGAGTCGATACGATGACTCGTCCGCAGCCTACGGCATATGCCAGGGTCCCACTGACGGCTTGCTCTTTGGAAAGATATGGCGTCATATAGATGTCGGACAAATTCAGATAGGTCATCACTTCTTCTTTGGTCAGGTACTTGTCAATAAATCTAACATTATCCTGCACTCCAAGACTTTCCGCCAGGTCCATAAGGTTCTGGCGGTAGCTTTCACCCATGGCCTTTTTGACGGAGGGATGTGTTTTCCCTAAAATAAGGTAGACCAGGTTGTGATTATTTGGCACGACCTGAGCAACCGCCCTGATCCCGTACTCGAGACCTTTGGCTGGGCTGAGAAGACCGAAACTGCTTATCACATGTTGGCCCGTTAAGTTATGTTCAAATTTTAGTTGTTCCCGCGGTTTAACGGGCAAACAGGGTACACCATGGGGGATAACCGTAACTTTGTCAGGCTCGATGCCATACACCTTAGCCAGTATCGGAATGGAGTTTTCTGCCATGGCCACTACCCCGATACTCAATTTCCCAAGGGTCTTAAGCACCATCCGTTGCTGGCGGGATGGATTTTGCAGCACGGTGTGGGTGGTTATGATAAAGGGGATCTGTAAGTTCCTGGCCAAATCAAGGATATAATCTCCACATTTCCCGCCAAAGATACCATATTCATGTTCTATGACCAGCAAGTCCATATGAGTGTTGATCCACAGCGCAGCACGAAAATAATCTGCGCGCTGATGCTGGCTTATTTTGTACTTTACCTGTGGATCATCGTATACTTCACCATTGTGGACCGCGATTACACTAGACTGAACTGTACCTATTTTATCTATTTCATTGATCAGGTCCTCAGTAAATGTAGCTAATCCGCATTCCCGCGGTGGATAGGTGCTTAAAAATGCAGTATTAATTATTCCATTATTTGTTATCATCTAAATCGTTTCCTTTCTTCCCGGCTGATTTTGGCTTCGTTCCTGCCGGTTCGTCCAATCGTTTGTGTTTCGGCCGCAGCAAATATGATCATAGAATTGCATCCTTCTGTGCTTCCGGGCATTCGCTGACATATTGAATCAAATCGCTTAAGGCAGCCGTGGCCAAAGCAATGCATGAATCTGCACCCCCATAATACATTTTCACCAGTCCGGTTTGATCATCCAGCACCCAACCACACGGGAAAACCACATCAGCCACATCCCCTAACCTTTCATAGCTCTTTTCCGGCCTAAAAATCCATTCGTCGCTGCGACGCAATACTCTGCTGGGGTCATCCAAGTCGAGCATTGCCACCCCCAGCCGGTAAATCGACCCACTGGCAGTAATGCGCACTCCGTGGTACAAAATGAGCCAGCCATCTGCGGTTTCAATAGGCGGTGCGGCAAGCCCAATTCTGCTATTATCCCACCAGCCGCCCCGACGGCAAATCAGCACCACCCGGCGCTCATCCCAGTGAATCAGGTCATCGGAATATGACAACCAGATGTGAGCGGCTGGCGCATATTGGGCAACCATCGGCCTGTGAAGCAGCCCCCATTTTCCTTTAATCCGGCGCGGAAATAGTGCCGCATCTTTGTCTTCCGCTGGCCTGGCTGGTCCCAGACGCTCAAAATATACGAAGTCATCAGTCAATGCTATGGCTACCAGCGGTCCATCGCTGGAATAAGCTACATAAGTAACCGCCCACTTGTTTAATTCAGCCAGCCATGTAATTCGAGAATCTTCAATTCCCCAGCGTTCCTCCGGATGTTTCTCAGGATCTGCCTCCATCGTCGGTATGGTGTCAATCTGCCAATTGGAAATTCCATCTTTGCTGACGGCCTTAGTAAGATGCGACAATCCACGCCGGTCCTCCACCCGGGCCAACAGCAGTATTTTGTTATGAAAAGTGGTCGCGCCCGGGTTAAACACTGAGTTCACCGTGTACGGCCAATCATTGGCTGTCAAAATAGGGTTCTGCGGATAGCGCTGAAAAAGCTCTAAAAAGGGGCTTTGATCTTTATTTAAAACTGTTTTTTTGTTCAAGTGTAAACCTCCCAGAATAAATTTCGATGCGTCTAACAGTCCGAAAACTGTTAATCGCCAGTTGTCTATAGCAGATCAAGTAACGAATTGTAGATTTCAATTAACCCTTACTAATCAACATGTAATAAATGCATAAACAATCACGGCTAAAATAGTTGCAGCTCCATGACTGCCGTGGTTTATTCACTTTTTACTAAAACAGCGGAAACGATGTAACGATCCGGATAATAGCCGGGAGCATTAAAAGGATAACAGGTGGTCATAGTCAGGATGGCATTTTCAGTTGGTACGATCACTGTTTTATCATCTGCATGCACGATTCGTGTGCCATATATCTGATAGGTGAATATACCGGCTGAGGTTTGCAGAATCAGCAGGTCCCCAATCTTCAAACTACCCATTTGTCGGAAAACCGTCTCGCGGTGTCCGGATAAAACACAATTGTCTTCTTCACCGGGAAGAACGCTTTGGGCGAAATGACCTACCCCTTTCTTCAACTCCTCCACACCTGTTCCCTGGATGACAGGCAGTTCCAGTTTTAAAGCAGGAATGGTCAGAGTACCAATATTATCACCCTGCTCAGGATATACAGGGTAAAGGATTCTATCCGGTGCGGACACTTCAAAGGAAGAATCTGATTTCACCGGCTCTGCAGCAATAGTGGGGGATATGGAAAAACGAATGCTGGTGACTTCAGCAGAATAATCGGACTGTGCCCACATAGTAAACACCGCCCAGGACATACAGCCTATCCCCAGGGCTAAAAAGCCCAGGGATAGGACAGTCAGGCAAAGTTTGCCCCGTGATGTTTTAGCTTTATTCTTCACGGTTTCTTTTTGCCCAGACTACGGCAGAGAATATTAATAAAGCAACCCCGATAAAGATGAATTCATACAAAGAGGTGGCGGTGTTCGGAAGCTGCCCGCCGGTAACAGTGGTTGTCACTACTTGCCCGGCAATGTCATTGTTAGTAATGGTAACGGTTTTATTATCACCGGCGGCTAAAATGATTTTGCCACTGGAATCGCTCCCGCTAAAACTAGCGGTATATCCAGCATAAGCGTCTTCGCTGACTATATAAGTACCCGCAGGCAATGTGTAAGTATTTCCAGGTAATTCAGCACCAGGTGCCGGGCTAGCGGCAATTTCAACACCGTTAATTTTTACGTGCAGCCTGAAATCAGCAGCAACAGCTGTACCAGCATTATCATTAATAACATGCTTAATTACATGGAGGGTGGCCGGTGCTGATGGGGCAACTACCGATGCAATATCATTGTTAGTGATTGTCACGGTTTTGTTATCACCGGAGTTTAAAGTGATTTCTCCGTTGGAATCACTGCTGCCGCTATAACTAGCTGTATATCCAGCATAAGCATCTTCGCTGACCACATAGGTACCCGCAGGCAATGTGTAGGTTTTTCCGGGTGATTCAGAACCAGGCGTCGGGCTGGCGGCAACATCGTCACCGGATGAATTCTTTACATGCAGCCTGAAATCAGACGCAGCTGCGATTGAACCATCATTATTAATTACATGCTTTATTACATGCAGGGTGGCTGTATTTGCTGAATAATCTCCTGATCCTCCTCCGCCTCCACCGCTGACAGCTTTGTCATTGTTAGTAATCGTTACGGTTTTTTCATCACCGGCAATTAAAGTAATACTGCCACTGGAATCACTATCTCCGCTATAACTTGCAGTATATCCGGAATGAGTGTCTTCGCTAACTACATAAGTGCCCGGAGTCAGTGTGTAAATGGTTCCGAATTCATCACCATTTGCCGGGCTGCCGATAACGTCACTGCCGGCAGTCTTTACGTGCAGGCTGAAGTCATCAGCAACTGCTGTGCGACCATTATTATTTATAACATGCTTAATTACATTAAGGGTGGCTGTAGTCGGCGGGGCCTGTGGGGTCTCACAAAAGCCATTTGTAATGGTATTGGTGTTCAGCGTAACCGCGCCATTTCGTGCTAAAAACTGTCCTTGCACTGTCGCACTGTTATTCGCGGTGATGGATTGCAAGGCGAAGATGTGTCCCACGAAATCAGAGTCTGTTCCTAAGGTCGCGGAGCTTCCGACCTGCCAAAAAATTCGGCAGAACCGAGCACCGTTGATGGGATTAATACTACTGTTTGATGCAGTGATTAGCGTAGATTCAGTTTTAAATACGAAGACGCCATCGGGGTCACCCTGGGCGTCGAGGGTGAGAGTGCCGGTGATCTCGAAAGTGCCATCTGCTGAATCGTAAACTCCAGGAATTAAGGTAGTCCCACCAAGCTCAGTGGGGATGGTAGTGACAGGTGTTCTCCCGGCAGCATCATTATAGGCGGTTATCAGGTCAGACTGGGCTTGATCTGCCACAGCATCAGTCAGGTGTAAAGCCCCATTCAATGTTAAGCTGGCACCGGGGGTGTATGCAGTAGTTGGAGCCGGTGACAGGCCAACATCTCCGTTGATGGTGGTCGTTCCGGTATTGGTGATGGCTGAGCCAGCCAAAACCGCAAAATTTTCGGTTGATCCGAGATCAACTGTCGGTTGAGCCGCCGTTATCATGGTTGGGAATGCCATCATAACTGTCAGTATGATTGTTACCATTAACGATACAAATCGTATCTTTTTAAGTGTTTTCATATATTTATTCAATCCTTTCGATTCAAGCTTATCTCTTTATCCCGTTATAATTCTTTAAACAGGGTTTGAGACTAGCACTTCATTAAGACTTTGCTCAATATAGTATTTATATTCCGTAACTTTTTGCACGTAATCATCGAGGTAATAAGAGTCATTATTTTTCATATAAATTCGGCAACCCTCAATTTCTTTTTGTCTGGATAGCAACATCAGATCAAAAACAATTTCATCAGGAAATCCTTGCTCAGTCCAATAGTTTCTAAGATAAGCTAAGTTTTTTATTTCTGCTTTAACGTTATCAATTTGGGTAGCATTGGAATCTTCTATTTGGTGTATTGCCAAAACCAATTCATAAGACAAGTGACTTTCCTCACACATTTTCCAAATATTACGCTGGGTGTCTTCTGACATATTTATCTTATAAATAGGGACTTCATAATCAATAGAAGAGCTTCCCTCTGCCGTTTGAACGGCAGGAGAGAAAACCAATAAAAATAAAATTGGGATGAGAAGCATATACCGTATCAATTCTTTTACATTAAACATTATTTGCACCTTCATCCTTTGGATAACATTTTTTATTGCGATTAGTTCCGCCTTTGGCACTTCATGTCGGCTAAAGTATCCTGTTTCCGCCGATTATTCTTACCAGAACAACAATTATTGCCACCACGAGAAGAATGTGGATAAATCCTCCCACGGTATACGAGGTCACTATACCAAGCAGCCATAAGACTATTAGAATTATTGCTATCGTCCATAACATGCTGCATCAACCTTTCTTTGTTCGTGAATTACTGTTTGCTGGAATATAAAGTGCGATATATTGTCTGGAATATCTCGGCTATAATGTTTAAATAAGTAGTCCACTCCGAAGAGTCTTTCTTGAAAGAAGCCACCGTGCCAATGACTTCAAAACTCAAATTATCTATGGCAGCACTTGCCATTTCGATGCTTCCTTTTGCTGCACCGGTAATGCACTCAACTTCCTGTAAAATTACCGGAACTGAGCTTTTGAGCTTATCTGTGGTCCCTCTGACATTAATGCTGATTTGCTCAAAATTCTCAAAAATTCCCGGCATGGTTTTAATAGTTTTCTCAATAAATTCCTGATTGGTTTCTACCATAGGCCCCAGGACACCAACTGCTTTTTTTATGTTCCAAAGGATAGAAATTAGCAGAATCCCGGCTGCAATTCCTAATGCGCAAACCCAAAAAATCATTAGGTCCAGTAAAGTAAATTGAATTAGCATTGCGCGTTCCTCACTTTACTGATTTTGCGGATTTATTAAGCTCATGTGAAACGTTTTCAACAGTTTTATGAATATCCTTTGAGATTCCGTTATAACCATGTTTAATGTCATCTTTTACATCTTCCGTTTTCTCTTGCACGTCTCTGATGACATTACGTGCATCCTTGGCAGCATGAGCCGCTGAGTCTTTTACCGCTTCGGTCTTCTCCCGGACTAAATCCTTTACGGTCTCAACCTTCTCCTGGGCTGTATCCTTAATAATTTCTACAGTGTTCATGGCTTTATTTTTCATATCTTTTCGTGTCTCCTTTCCCGACTTTGGTGCAATTAAAATACCAGTTGCTAATCCTGCAGCGGCTGCGACGCCTATTCCCACAGCAAACTTCTGCGCTGCTTTTTCCTTCTCTTTCCTTCTTTTCTCCTTGTTTATTAAGTCTAATAAATCTCCTAAAATCATTATGGCAGCCCCTTTTTATTAATTATTTTGCTTTAATGGTTTGCTTTGAATCACAGCAGTTGAACGGAATTATGATCCGGATAATAGCTCGGAGTATTAAAATTATTCTTTATTTCCACCAACCAGCTCCTTTAGTCGCTAATAGCCACTCATCTTATAGATGAACCTGCAGATGATATATAATCAATAAAAGTGGAGACCAAAATATAAGGCAAGCTGATACAAAGCCTCACTTCCAATGGGTCTTGCTGGTAATAGCCAAATAATCTTTGGCTTTCCGGCACAACTATTTTGTGTTTTAGATGGCCCTAAAGTAAGTAATAAAAAGGTCTGAAAGAATTGAATGTCTGAATGAACTGAATGTTCGCAGTATAAGAATTAAAACATAAAAATAATTAAATCTGGTCAGAAATAATTGAATGCTTGAAAGAATTGAGTCTTTTGAAAGAATTGAATGTCTGAAAGAATTGAGTCTTTAGAAAGAATTTGTATGTTAATAAGTATTTGATATTCCAAGTTATTAATCTAAATACATTATATGCCTAATTATAGATAAATACAACGTCGTTTTACTTAATTTTCTGAATTCTTCAGCTTGTTTATGTTTTTACAGTTTTCACTTTGCTTTTCCATTCGAAGTAATCTGGGCGACTGCTTCAAACATTACCTGCTCGATTGCCTTAGGAACAATTACTTTTTCATGCTGGTCATCGGTAAGAGCAATCCCTAAGTAACCGTTATTTAAACATAATTCTAACAAGTCAATGGCATTTTGTCTGGTGATTTTCAGGATCGACGTGGCTTCCGAAATAAAGAATTCCCTGCCGAGATACATTCGGGGTTTTCCTGAATTTCGCAGATAAAAACTATTCACTAAAGAAACTCCCTGAAGCACAAGTGTTTCTATATCTATTGAGCCAATTTTTATCGGCTCCAAACCTAACAACAATTCAAGTGATGTAGCTTCATCTGCATATTCCAATAACGAACTATCCGCCGCAACAAATGCCTCTAAAAAAAACAAATGCACACTTTTCCCATAGTATTTCACCCTGTTCATTAAAGGAATAACATTTTTATCTGCCGAGGTTATGGCATAACAATCTATTTCAGGGAATTTTATCAGCGTTTCCAGCGCATCCAGGCTCAATTCAATGTCACCGGTATATCTGACTATATCGTTATGATGCCTGCTGCTAAAAACATGTTTTGTGGTGACCCTTTTTTTCTGAATCTCCGTCTGTATGCCCGGGACCTTCTCAAAATCTGCATAAGCGCTAAATATTCGCACTTTATCATCCTTATATATATCCCATATTTTATCTATAATGTTCATGGTCATTTCTCCAGTATTTGTTCCGTAGAGGTTCGATAATCCCCAGTAAATATTATCCAGATCCATAAAAGCGGCAACTTGCCTACCCATCTTTATTTCCCCCTAACTCCTCCTGAACTTACCTTTTAATAATTAAACTATAGTTAATAATAACATGAATTTCCCATGTATGTCACTCAAGCCAGAATTAACCTGTTACGATGGCAGTGGATTTTTTTATCTGACTTTGTATTTATAATCGTCAAATTGATGCACCGCAAATACATTCACAGCTCATAAGCAGGCGAATTCAATCCGAGATATACATTTCATCTGATAAGTTATATAATAAATAAAAGGTAAAAATGGTAATTGGTTACTGGTCATCTTTTCTTCTTCTTTTATTAATTCTTTTCTTCTTATTCACCTTCTATTTTTCCGGCAACCCATCTGAACAAGAGGGGTATTCTACTTTCTTTCAATTTCCTTCGTAAGCGCCCAATCAATACAGAAGCCTTAATCATTTACGGCTTTGAGCTGTCTACGAGCAAAGATCCTCGAGAAATTGAAACTTAAGAATTCGGTGATTTTCAGAAGGAGGAGCTACATATGAATGTGCTGAATGTTGGCACCTACTCACCGCAGCAATGTGGAATTGCATCTTTTTCCAAAGATCTGCGGGACAATCTGATGAGATTAGGCGAGCGTATTTCTATAGCAGCAGTGTCCGATCCCCACTATACTTATCAATATCCCCATGAAGTGTCATACGTTTTGCGCCAGACTCAAAAAAGTGATTATGCTAATACGGCAAACGCCGTAAACAGTAATATTGGCATTGATCTGGTGATTGTCCAACATGAATATGGCATCTATGGTGGTGCAGACGGCAACTATTTGTTGGATTTTACCAGCCACCTTAAAAAGCCTTTTGTGCTTGTTACTCACACAGTACTGCCCACCCCCACCGCTAGCCAGAGGACCGTTTTGCGCAATCTATGCCGGCAGGCAACCGCTGTAGTTTGTATGACCGAAACTTCCGCCCTGTTAGCCTCTCAGCTATATGAGGCAGCGTCGGAAAAAGTATATGTTATTCAACATGGCTTACCCCCATTTCCACAGAAAAACCGCTGCCAGTTAAAACGAGAATACGGTTTTGCGGATAAAGATTTGATCACCACCTTCGGGTTGATTGGACCCGGTAAAGGGATAGAAATCGTAATTCGGACATTGCCGGAACTAGTTACACGGCATAGAAACTTAATGTACCTGATTGTAGGCAGGACCCATCCCCTGCTGGTTAAACACGAAGGAGAACGCTACAGAGATATGCTAACGGATCTGGTAATCGATTTGGGTCTGCAGGATCATGTAAGTTTCATAAATCGATTCCTGGAGCCGGAAGAACTTGGGGATTACCTGTACATGACTGACATTTACCTGAGTCCCTATCCACAAATGGGTCAGTCCATCAGCGGAACGCTGGCCTATGCCCTGGGATGCGGAAGGGCCATTGTCTCCACTCCCCATATCTATGCTCAAATGGCAGGGCAAGAACAAAGAGGACTGGTGGCACCTGATACAACGCCTCAATCCCTTGCTAAACTGCTTAATCGAATTTTATCTGAACCAGATCTCAAGCTTAAACTGGAAAAACGCGCCGCAAGTCTGGGGCGAAAAATTAAATGGCCCTATATTGCACAACAATATGCAGTGCTGGGCGAAAGTATTCTCAAATCTTAGGTGAGCGCCATCTTCCCAGTAAAAGAAATCAAATGGGATAAAAACGCAAAATCAGAGAGGCTTGATAATGAAATTACCGCTATATTGTAGCTTGGAAATATAACAGGAGGAAACGAACATGGAAAATAATATTTTAAGAACACTGGATACTAACAACAGTATTCTGTTGCTGGTGGATTATCAACACGGATTGTTTGATGGCATTGAGTCGCACAACTGTACGGATATTAAGAACAACGCCATAGCACTGGCAAAGGGTGCTCAATCACTGGGCATTCTCGCCGTTTTAACTACTTTCCAAGCCGAAGTAAACGGGCCTTTTTTACCCGAGATTGCAACTATCTTACCGGATGCTGAAATTATCAACCGCAAAACACATAGCTTTGATGTTCTTGATAATCCGGAACTGCTAAACGCCTTACAAAACAGCGGCAAAAAGCATTTGGTGCTATCAGGCCTTTGGACCAATATGTGTATGTGCCACACTTCCCTGCACGGCTTGCGGATGGGCTTTGATGTCTTGGGAGTAATGGATGCTACTGGTGCGGAGGCCTTGGAGCCGCATAACGCCGCTCTTTTGCGAATGCTTCAGGATGGTGCCATGTGTACATGTCCCCTGGAAGGATAATGGGGACGGTCGTTTTTTATACTCCACATAGTCATGACCACCCGTGAAACTGGTGGTTTTATCTCTGAAACGTACCCGTCTCGAACTTGCTAAAGCAGATAATGAAAGCGGCGGAGAATCTCCGCCGCCGTGCTTTTTTATTTAACTCCCCGCTATTTTGTTAGTAGTCGATTCAGCCTGATCCACATAACCGCCTACATCACCATCAAGCAAGGCTTCATTATCCTTTTGTCTCTCCTGATTGATCATCCTGGCTTTGGCCTTTGCAGCAGATCCTGAGTCGGTTTTATAAAATCCCGGCCCTTTTAAAACGATTCCCACATTTTTGCTGATCAAACGTTGTACCGGACTGCCGCAAACGGGACATTCAGTCAGCGGTTCTTCACTGATCTTCTGCATTTTATCAAATCGGCCGCATTGGCTGCATTTGTAATCATAAATGGGCATTATTCCTACACCTCTTTTATTCTTTGGTTCCTATATTTATTTATAGCTAATTTAATTTTTTGTCAATGCTTTTTTTAAGTTAAGAGCTG
>JAAZFJ010000162.1 GCA_012511795.1 Syntrophomonadaceae bacterium | reverse complement strand
GCTTACCGATAGACCCGCATTTATTGCCGGGCGTTGTCCAGCATAGAAAAGGTCAGTTTCTAGATATATTTGTCCGTCGGTAATGGAAATAACATTTGTAGGTATATAAGCTGATACGTCACCAGCCTGAGTCTCAATAATCGGTAATGCTGTGATTGAGCCCCCGCCATGTTCTTCGTTCAGCTTACAAGCCCTTTCTAATAAACGGGAATGAAGATAGAAGACGTCTCCCGGATAAGCTTCACGGCCGGGCGGACGTCTGAGCAGCAGTGACATTTCACGATAAGCAACCGCATGTTTGGATAAATCATCATAAATAATCAAAACATCTGCTTTTTCTGATTCCATGAATTCTTCTGCCATTGCAACACCAGCATATGGTGCCATGTAAAGCAATGGAGCTGGTTCAGATGCTGTTGCTGCTACGATTATGGTATAATCCATTGCTCCCATTTCTTCCAGCTTGGCAGCAATTCCCGCGATGGTTGATTGCTTCTGGCCTATTCCAACATAGATGCAAATCATGTCCTTCTTTTCTCTTTGGTTTATAACGGCATCAACAGCAATAGCTGTTTTTCCGGTTTGCCGGTCTCCAATGATGAGTTCCCGCTGACCTCTGCCAATGGGCACCATAGAGTCGATAGCCTTGAGGCCTGTTTGCATAGGTGTATTAACCGGTGCACGGGTAACAACACCTGGAGCAACACGTTCTATGGCACGGAATGTATCTGTATTGATAGGGCCTTTGCCATCCAAGGGCTGGCCCAGAGCATTTACAACTCTTCCCAGCATAGCTTTACCGGTAGGAACTTCCATTATTCTCCCGGTTGCCTTGACTACATCGCCTTCTTTAATATGGGAGTATTCGCCTAACAAAACGGCGCCGACATTATCTTCTTCGAGGTTAAGAACCATTCCGTAGGTTCCACCTGGAAATTCCAGTAGTTCGCCAGCCATGGCTCCCTGTAATCCATATACCCGTGCAATTCCGTCTCCAACGTATATAACAGAGCCAACATTACTGACTTCGACCTCGGATTGGTAGCGCTCAATTTGCTGTTTTAAAATAGCGCTAATCTCTTCCGGTCTAATACTCATTTACATGCTCACCCCTATCGTTTAACTTATCTTTGCTTGTTTTAATTGCGTCTTTAGCATTTCCAGTTTCTTGGCAATTGTACCGTCCATTATCTGGTCGCCTATTCGTATCTTGATTCCGCCTAACAGCGAAGGATCGACTGTTTGTTTCAACTGTACCGTTTTCCCTGTTGAAGCGGAAAGTTTTTCTTGAAGTGATTTTACTTCCACTTCCGGGACCTCCTGGGCTGAAATAAGATCTGCTTTAGTGATATTCTTCACTTCATTTGCCATATCCTTATATTCCTCGAGTATACTTTCCAAATAAGCCTGACGACGTTTGTCAAGCACCATCATCAGAAAGTTCAAAGTCATAGGAGAAATCTTGCCTTTAAATATTTTAGCGGCAATTTCCTTCTTTTCTTTGGCAGGAATAAGTAAATGGCTGAAATACTCTTGCAGGTTCTCTACCTCTTTGATGGTATCGACTACTGCCTGCAGTTCCAGTTGAAACTCGTCGATTTTTTCTGCTTCCCGGGCAATGCTAAAGAAAGCTTCAGCATAGCGCCTAGCGACGCTCTTGTTTAACATAGCATGTCTCCTGCTTCATTAACAAATTGATCGACCATCTTCTTATGATCTTCCTCAGTAATAGCTCTGCCTAATAACTTTTCCGCTGCCATGATGGCTAGTGCGGCAGAAGTATCTTTTAATTCCATTTTCGCTTGTTCTGTTGCGGCTTCAATTTCTGCTTTGGCCTTTATCTTATAATTATCGGCTTCCTCACGTGCTTTATTTATAATTTCTGTTTTTGCGTCCTCAGCCGCTTTAGTTGCTCTGGCAACGATCTCCTGAGCTTCTTTACGTGATTCAGCAAGATTAGCCTGGGTTTCTTTCTTCATTTGTTCTACTTCTATTCTTACTTCCTCTGCATGTTTTAAGGAACTTTCGATTGTAGTGGTTCTTTGATCCAGCATAGCGTTTATAGGATTGAATGCGAATTTATACAGCAAAGCCAGCAATACGAAAAAGTTTACTGCTGTCCAACCAATTACAAAAAAGTTTCCAAATACAGGTGTCTCCCCTGCAGGTTCAGGAATAGCTCCGCTTCCTGATGCAGCCATGCAGAAGGTGGCAAATCCCAGGACCATAACCATGGTTAAAAGGAGGACCGATAAATAAAACCTTTTATCCCTTATCACGGATGTGCTACCTCCAATCTTTACTACAAAATAGTATTTGAGGCGATAGAGCTTGGTACTGCCTGATAGACAGGTGCCCTATCGCCCACAAATCTAAATCCAGGTGGTATAAGGTTGCTGTGTTCTGCTTATTCTACTTTGCCTACTAACATAAATGCTATTAGCAGACCATAAATTGTAAGAGTTTCAATAAAAGCCAGTGTGATGAAGAGAAGTGTTCTGACATCTCCTCCAACTTCAGGCTGCCGAGCAATAGCTTCAAAAGCTTTACCGCCAGCAACACCCATTCCTATACCTCCACCGATTCCGGCGATTGATACAGCTATACCAGCACCTAATGCTGCGCCCATACTTTCCCCTCCTTTCTTTCCCAATGTTTATACATTGAGCTAAAAATTAATAAAAATAAATTGTCTAATGACCTTCTCCAGATGCCGCCGCTATATAGCTGGCCGACAAAATTGTGAATACAATTGCCTGAATTGCTCCTAATAGTAAACTTAACCCCATGATCGCTGCCGGAACAACAAATGGTGCTAAGAACAGCAAATAGGCAATTACCATTTCTTCACCAAAAATATTTCCGAATAGACGGACTGTCAGGGAAAGCGGATGCGCCACTTCTTCCACAAGATTTAATGGTAACATTAGTGGGCTGGGGCTGACGAAATGCCCAAAATAATGCAAGCTGTGTTCCGCGAAACCGGCCACATGAATAGAGAAAAAAGTAATCAAGGCTAAAGTCATGGTGACATTCCAGTTACTGGTCGGCGGTTGGAATCCGTCAACAGTAGCAGAACCAGGAAGGAGTCCACTATAATTGCTTACCAGAATAAACAAGAAAAAAGTGGTAAGCAATGGGGCCCATTTTTTGGCGACATGCGGTTTATCCATCAATTGAGTGAAGAAATCGTTGGCCCAGGTAATAATTGCTTCAAAAGCATTTTGTAATCCACGAGGTACTTCCTGCATATTCCTAGTAGCAAAAAATGCAATAGTGCCTAATAAAGCTATAATTACCCATTGTGTAACAACCAGATGATCAACAGGAATCGGGCCAATATTAAACAGGACACCATCGTGCATACCAAATATCATTCTTTTTCCCCCCTTCCTAAATTGGATTTAAACACTATAGTTTCCGTCCAGTCCCTCCCCAAAGACTGCCCAAAAACTTTCAACCAAAGCATAAACTTTGGATGACTTCAATTTTAACTAAGGTTTATCATTTTTTTTGTATTCCTTTACCGTATTTTTTTGATCTGCATTCATTCTTTCCCAGATTACTTTAAATGCAGTTGCCAACCCCAACAAAAAACCAGCCACTGTTAGCCATGGTTCGGTATCAAACTTTCCATCCAGCCATTTCCCGGCAAAATACCCTACGGCTACTGCCGCTACAATGGTCGTTGTTAAATTTAGCGCATCACTGAGTGATCTAGCCCAATGTTTATTTTGTTGAGGCATTTATTCACCTCTTCTAACTATGTTTTATTCTTTCGATGACCTAGTTTGGTATTCGTCATGAAAAACTAAAATCCTTTTTTACTCAATGAAAAATACCTTACATGTATAGAAAACTATCGTTGATAATTCGGAATATTCAGTGATTTTGTCATAAAAACCCTATTTAATGTGGGGTAAATTATTTGAATAATCTATTTCCAGATAGCCTTTACGTTCTAACTTAGCCCAATGTTCTCTTAATAAAGAGTCAACATCTACACCAAAATCTTCCTCCATGACAAACATCATGGTAATGGCCGTCTGTGCCACATCCAGCAACTCTTTGGCTATCTCTTTGATCACCGTATCTTCATCGAAACAAATTTTTTCACCACTTAGCCCTCGGTATTTGCCTATTGCCTGGGCCAGTTCTCCTGCTTCCTCCATCAGCTTTAAGGCAGTAGACTCCAAATTAGGACTTAATCGGTTTAATTTGGGTAAGGACAAAGTTTTTGTATCCATATCTTTTCCTTTCACCTGATGATAATATGATTTTATTTTCTAATTACCAGCTCTATACCTGCTTCTTCCATAAAATCCAATGCCAAGTCATCAACAAAGTTGCCCCGGTGAACCACCTTAATTATACCAGCATTTATTATCATCCGTGCACAAATTATACAGGGCTGATTTGTACAATACAAAACAGCATTCTGGGTGGGTACGCCATAATAAGCCGCACTTATTATGGCATTTTGTTCTGCATGAACCCCCCTGCATAATTCATAACGTTCACCCGAAGGAATACCCATTTCATCCCGCAGACAACCGATGTCCAAGCAATGACCAATACCCCTTGGTGCACCATTATATCCGGTAGCTATGATTCGTTCATCGCGCACCAGTACTGCTCCTACCTGCCTGCGAAGACAAGTGGAACGGCTGGCCACCAGATCTGCTACTTGTAAGAAGTATTCTTCCCAACCGGGTCTTATCGATTTACTCATTTTTTCCCCAATCAAGTTAACTGTATAAAGGGTATTTCTTACATAAGTTTTCCACTATATGTCGGGATTCGTCCATTGCTTTTTCATTTTCAGGATTCTGTAGTGCACTGACCATAGCCTGAGCGATCATTTTCATATCAGCAGTATTCATTCCCCGAGTGGTAACTGCCGGCGTACCTATTCTTATGCCGCTGGTTACAGTAGGTTTTTCGGGATCGAAAGGGATAGCATTTTTGTTAACAGTTATATTTACAGATTCCAATATTGCTTCAGCCTGTTTACCGTTTAATCCGGAAGGCCGTACATCAACCAGCATCAGATGATTATCGGTACCACCCGAAACCAGTCTTAATCCCAATTCCGTAAGTGACGCTGCTAAAGCCTGAGCATTATCATAAATCGCCTTTTGGTACTGTTTAAACTCTTCACTTAGAGCCTCTTTAAAACAAACGGCTTTGGCTGCAATCACATGCATAAGAGGGCCGCCCTGAATGCCGGGGAAAATAGCCTTGTCTATTTTCTGGCCCCATTCTTCCTTGCACATTATAAGCCCGCCGCGGGGCCCGCGTAATGTTTTATGGGTGGTGGTGGTTACAAAATCTGCATAGGGGATTGGACTGGGATGAAGACCGGCTGCTACTAAACCTGCTATATGTGCCATATCTACAAAAAGCAATGCCCCCACCTCATCAGCAATCTGGCGAAATTTTTGAAAATCAATAACTCTCGGATAAGCACTGGCACCAGCTACGATCAGTTTTGGTTTAACTTCTCGTGCCATTTGAGCAATATTCTCATAATTTATTCTCTCTGTTTCGGGTTCCACCTCATAGCCATAAAAGTTAAAATATTTTCCGGAAAAATTCACTTTACTGCCATGGGTTAAATGCCCGCCGTGACTGAGATTCATACCCAGGATAGTATCACCTGGCTGAACACAGGCAAAATATACCGCAGTATTAGCCTGGGCGCCTGAATGGGCTTGTACATTAGCATGTTCACAGCCAAAAATCTGCTTCACTCTTTCAATGGCCAAGGTTTCTACTACATCAACAAATTCGCAGCCCCCATAATATCTGGCTCCTGAGTATCCTTCTGCATATTTATTCGTCATAACTGAACCTTGAGCAGCCATTACTGCGCGGGAGACAAAGTTTTCAGAAGCAATTAATTCAATTTTATTATTCTGTCTTTTCTCCTCATTTTCTATGGCCTGTGCTACTTCCGGGTCAATTGGCTTTACATATTTTTCAATATAGTCCACTGGGTTAACTCCTTTCGGTTTTTTCTAATAAATGAATCTTTTCTATTCTCTTGCTATGTCTACCTGCCTCAAATTCAGTTTTAATAAATGTATCCACTATTTCCAATGCAAAGCCTGCCGCGGTTATTCGGGCACCAATCGCCAAAATATTGGCATCATTATGCTGGCGTGCCAGTCTTGCTGTATATTCATTGGTACATAGTGCGGCCCGGATACCAGGAACTTTATTTGCAGCAATGGAAATACCGATACCGGAGCCGCAAATTAATATCCCGGGAATTTTTTTTTCTAAGACAATAGCTGCAACGGATTCCGCATAATCAGGGTAATCAACTGATTCCTCCGAATATGTACCACAATCTATTACATTATACCCACGCACCTTAAAAGTATTGATTATTTCATTCTTTAACTCAAACCCGGCATGGTCACAACCTATTACAAATTCCATTATCACACCTCAATCGGCAGTTTTATCATCCAGTAATTTATTCATAACTTTGATAAGAATTTCCTTTATTTCCTGACTGCTTTTTCTGTACATTTCCAAGCTCCTCCCGTAGGGGTCCTCTATATCCCGATCAGTTTGGCCTATAAACTGTCCAAGGGTAAATATTTTGTACTCTTTTTTCGGAAACTGTCCAGCTAAATATAATCGTTGTTCTCTGGTCATAGTAAGAACTAAATCGGCCTCTGTCATCAAAGACTCATTGATTACTTGACTGGAGTGACTGGATAAGTCAAGTCCCATATCAAACATCACTCTTATGGCTGAGTCAGAAGCTGGTAATCCTGGGCTGGTAAATAATCCAGCTGAATCTGCTGTTATATTAATGTTATTCTTGTCACTCAGAAGCTGCTGAAAAATTACTTTTGCCATTGGACTTCTGCAAGTATTACCTGAACAGACAAATAATAATTTCTTCACTAAACTCCCCCCTGAAAAAGCATTTTTGCAGCCAATGCCAATAATATTATGCCGCCAATGATCTGTGCATAACTGCCTGCTATCCTGCTAAATACCTTTCCACCCATAAAGCCTAGAAGTGTCATGATCCCTGCTACCGTTCCGATGATGAAACAGGTTAGTAATACAGACATTCTTAAAGTACCTAAACCAAAACCTACTGTCAAGGCATCAATGCTAACTAAAAATCCCAGCATCAGAATATTTGTCCATTTATAATCTGCCGCTTTCTTGGTTTCAAGGGAATGTCTTGCTTCTGTAAAGGATATAGCCCTGGCCTTTGTCTCTCTATACCCTTTTAGCAAAAGTTCGAAACCAATATATGAAAGTGCAATTGCTCCTAAACGCGCTGCCCAAATACCAAGGAGGTTACCAGCTGCCATACCAATATTTAGTCCAATAAGAGGCATTAAAACATGATAAACAGCAATCGTAACGGCAAATTTAATGGCGTTTTTTGTGGAAATGCCCTTAAGTCCTATGCCTAATGAAAGTGAAAAAGCATCCAGACCAAGAACTATGGCTACTAATATAATGGTAATCAACTGCTCAAGCATTAATTACTCTCCTTGCCCGGCAATATATAATGAGCGGTTTATCCTGTCTCTGAGGGAAAAGCTGACTGTGTCAGGAAGCGGTGTAAATATTATAATTTCAATGTGGTTTTGTTCAGCATCTCTTAATATCGAAAAATAATTACTGTGCTGTTGTTCTAAGGATAATATATATCGTTTTTTAAACTGAAACCTGCTTAATCTGGATTCAGCATCCATTGTTTGCTGATCATAGGCTACCATTCCCAATGACTTATCCTTAAATACTTCGAGTTTAGTTAAAAAATCATCCCAGTCACTGGTTATGATTACCTTTGAACTTGTTTGATATTTCCTGGCTGCCGGATCAGGCAGACAATTAGTAATTGTTTGATTTAAAACGGCTTCTATTTCCTGATTTTGAATACCGCCTAACCGCAATAAAGTATATGGTTTTTTACTTATATCAATGATTGTTGATTCAATCCCTAACCCGGTTGGGCCTGCGTCTACAATGGCTGCAATATGTCCGTCCAAATCTTCTTTTACATGTTGTGCCGTCAGGGGACTCGGCCGCCCTGACAGGTTGGCACTGGTTGCTGCCAGGGGGCCGGTTATATCAATAAGTTTTTTAGCCACTGGATGTGCAGGCATTCTTAATCCGACGGTGTCCTTTCCGCCTGTTACCGCCAAGGGTACCATACTATCAGCAGGCAGGATAATCGATAAAGGGCCTGGCCAGAAACTTTTCATCAAGAGCAGGGCATCATCAGTAACCTCGGCTGCAATACCATATACCTGTTCAATTTGTGAAATATGTACCAATAAAGATTGATCCGGCCGCCGGTTTTTAGCAATAAAAATTTTGCCAACAGCTGCTTCATCAAAAACCTTTGCTCCTACTCCATAAACTGTTTCTGTAGGAAAGGCAACCACTTCAGATTCTGACAGCAGTTGTGCTGCTCGGATAATTTCCCAAGATTTTTCATCATTTACATCTACTTTCAGATATTCGGTTAGCACATTACTCTTCCCTTCGCGCTGCGATAACCCGGTCGCGGCCGGCATAATCTTTGATCAATCTGCTGCTTTTATAAAATTCACGGGTTAGTTCTAAAGCTGCCTTTCCCTGATTATGACCGATTTCAAAAAGCAAATAACCGCCAGGCAGCAGGCTTTTGTAGGCTTGAGGCAACAAACTCCGATAATCGTCCAAACCATCACCTTCTGCCAGTAAAGCTGACTTGGGTTCGTAATCCTTGACTTCCCTGGGCAGCAAAGCAAACTCTTCTGTACTTATATAAGGCAGATTAGCGGTTATAAAATCAAATTTTTCATTGGCAAACGGTTCTAATAAATTACCCGTTTCAATGGTTATTTTTATTTGGTGCGTTTTTGCATTAAGAGCAGCAACTTTTACTGCTGCCGGAGAAATGTCAGTAGCATAGACTAAGGGATCTTTTAAATAGTGGGCAAGACTAATTGCTATTATTCCAGAACCTGTTCCTGTGTCACATATTTTTATATTTCTTCTTTCCCCGGCCAGCCTGATTACTTCTTCTACCAGTACTTCAGTATCAGGCCTAGGGATTAATACATCCGGTGTTACATAAAATTTAAGGGACATAAATTCTTTGTTCCCGGTAATATAAGCACTTGGCTCACCACTTACTCTTCTTTTTATAACTTCCCTTAGCTCTTTCCTTTCATGCCCATTGACTGGTGCATCAAAATGAGCATACAAATACACCCGGTCTTTATTAAGCACATGAGACATCAGTACTTCTGCCTCTAACCGGGGCTCTGTAATGCCTTTGCTTTTAAAATACCGGGTAGTCCATTCCAATATGGAAATTATGTTCCAGTCACTATGCAATTAATCCACCTGTTTCATAAGCTCAGCCTGAAAATGCGTTGTAAGAGCATCGATAATTTCGTCTAATTGTCCCGCTAATACCATATCCAATTTATGCAATGTCAAGTTTATTCTATGATCACTCACTCTTCCCTGGGGAAAATTATAGGTACGGATACGTTCACTGCGGTCCCCCGATCCCACTTGGCTTTTACGAGCTCCTGCCAATTCGGCGTTTTTCTCTTCTTCTATGATTTCTTTAAGACGCGCTCTTAAAACCCTTAATGCCTGAGCTTTATTCTTATGTTGTGATTTCTCATCCTGGCAGGTAACTACTAACCCGGTTGGTATGTGCGTTATTCTTACCGCTGATTGAGTAGTGTTGACCGACTGACCGCCCGGGCCGCTTGAACAATAAACATCTATGCGTAATTCATTGGGATCAATAGCGATCTCTATTTCTTCTGCTTCCGGAAGGACGGCAACTGTTGCCGCTGAAGTATGGATACGTCCGCCTGATTCAGTGCTTGGTATTCTCTGAACCCGATGTACACCTGATTCATACTTAAGCTTGCTGTATACACCATGCCCATCAACAACAAAAATTATTTCCTTGATACCGCCAATGTCTGTATAATTGGAATCCATAATTTCAATCTTCCAACCCTGCTCTTCTGCATACCGAGTATACATTCTAAATAAATCCTGGGCAAACAGGGCAGCTTCTTCGCCTCCAGTTCCTGCTCTGATCTCCATAATTACACTTTTTTCATCATTAGGGTCTTTAGGAAGCAGCAAAATTTTAAGCTGCTGTTCAAGGGCAATCTTTTTATCATTAAGATCTTCAATTTCCTCCAACAGCATCTGTTTAAAATCTTCATCATTATTTTCTGCAAGCATCTGCTTTGCTTCCTCAGTCTGCTCTAAAGCCTTTTTATATTCAATATAAGCAGATACGATTTCCGTCAAATCTGAATGGGCTTTGGCATATTTTTGGAATTTGCTTTGATCATTTATAATATCCGGATTGCTTAATAATTCAGTTAAACTATTATATTTTTCTTCCAGGCTTTGTAATTTTTCCAGCATTAAACAAGTAAACCTCCTATGTTACTTTACTCCGGCATATTCTATACTGCGGACTTCACTTTTCATATCAGCTTTCCAAGCAGCTTCAACAGGCTGAACAGCCTTTAAGGCCGCAAAAGCTACTTCAAGCTGATCATCATCCGGCTCCCGGGTGGTTAATTTTTGCAGCCATAAGCCCGGTGCTATTAGTATTTTAGCCCATCGGTCATTATAATAATTGCCGCTGAACTTTATAAACTCATAGCCAATACCTGCTACAATTGGCAAAACGGCAATACGGGACCAGACTCTATAAAATAAAGTTCCTTCCCCCAAAAGGGCAAACACCAAAATAGAAATAACCATAACAGTCAATAGAAAGCTCGTTCCGCATCGGGGATGGAGGGTTGTGAATTTACGGCTGTTTTCTACAGTAAGGTCTTGTCCCGCTTCCAAAGTAAAAATAGCTTTATGCTCAGCTCCATGATACATAAATACCCGATCTATTTCATCCATTTTAGAAATTGCATAAACATATAAAAGGAAGAAGCTGACTCGAATAATTCCTTCCACCAGATTTTGCAGCAAAACTCCACCCAATAAGCTGGATGTATAATGTACAATGGCAGTAGGCAAGATTACAAAAAGAACTACTGCCAGTAAAAAGGCGAATAATCCGGTGCCGATCATTTCCGCCAGGCTGATCTCTTCCTCTTCTTCTCCCATGGACATATTAGCAGATTTATTTAACATTTTAATGCCTAAAACCATAGAATCAATCAAAACAAAGGTTCCACGTATCAAAGGCCATTTTAAAAAAGGAAACCTGCCGGCACTGTCCTTTATATTTTCCTGTTCCAGCTCTATAGTGCCATCAGGCTTTCTCACTGCCACGGCAACTTTGTCCTTACCGCGCATCATTACTCCTTCAATTACTGCCATGCCGCCATATTGAATCTTCTTTTCCATAATAATCACCCTTTTAAGCCCTGCAACATAAGGTTATTAAAAAAAAAGCAGAGACAATTGCCCTGCTAAGAAACTAATTTAGACCATACTTTTTCTTAAACTTATCGACCCTACCGGTTGTATCAACTAATCTAGTTTTGTTGCCGGTAAAAAATGGGTGGCATTTGGAACAAATTTCTGTTTTAATACTTTCCTTGGTGGAACCCACTTCAAATTCATTTCCACACGCACAGCGGGCTGTGGCACGGTAATATTGGGGATGTATTTTATCCTTCATTATTTCACCTCTTTTCAGGTTTATCTATATAAAATCAGATTTATACAGAACAAAGCAAACTGCAAACAAAATTATAACAATAATGCAAGCAAAAAACAAGAATTGTCTCTGAATTTTGACGGGACCATTAAGTCTTTAAATACTTGGGAAAGATGCATAATTACTCACTGGTTTTACTTTTATAACGATATTTAAAAAATTGCTGGGCAAAAAGAGTATCATAGGATGTAAAATATGGTTCACCTTCTCCATTTTCCTCATCAATACGATTTAGAAAAACAAATAGCTTCGCATCCATATTGTCCATCATATGTAGTACCAGAGCTTCCGGGAAAAGCGGGATGACCGGTGAAGCAAATTCCAAGCTTCCATGATGGCTTAAGACCATATGCTTAAGCATCAGTTCCAACTCCTCCGGGAAATATCCTGTTTGGGTACGTATTTTGTTAATCTGTTCACTGACCATTTCACAGCCCAGGACGATATGCCCCAGCATGCGCCCACTGACTGTATATTCAGGAACAATTTTCATTTTATATTCTTCAATTTTACCCAAGTCATGGAGGAGTGCTCCGGTAATCAACAAATCCTTGTTTAAAACAGGATAGACTGCACTTACCTGTCGGCAAAGCCTGGCCACATTAAGAGAGTGTTCCAGCAAACCGCCAAGATAATTATGATGTATCTTTTTTGCTGCCGGAGCTTTAATGAATGTTTCGCGGAGATCATTGTGAAAAAGCTGCTGCAGTAATTGCTGCATATAGATATCATCTATTGAAGCAATTACATCATCAAAGTCTTTTATGAGACAATCGATACTTATTTCGGGAGTGCGCATAAAAGGCTCCGCCGGTTCATCCATTATTTTAATTCTCTTGCCGGTGAGCTGCAGACGTTCCCGATATAACCCTAAATCACCCAATAAGCCTATCACGCTGCCTGGCTGTAAATCCCCGCTGATCTGGCAGCTATCCCAGACAATAACATCCATATCACCAGTGCTATCACCTATTTTCAAATTGGTTAAGTCCTTGCCCTCTTTGGTTTTGCGGGTGACTTTCTCCAATATCAAATATTTCCCCCAGATTTGTTTTCCGGGAGACAATGCCTTAAGTTCTTTTACAGTAAAAGGACCTTTCTTATCCATGTAATTCTCCTCTCCTATTTTAACGAACTGGCCTGCTGTATGACCCGATAATAACCTGGGGTGCTTCCTGCTTAAGGACTTTTAAAAACTGAGGTATCCCCAGTGGTTGAAAGTCATTGTTTAATGCTTTCATATATTTAGGGTCAATATTTAGGTTGCGTAATTGAATCATATCAATATGGTTTTCACTGACCAGGTTAAGTAAGGCTTCCAACTGGTCCGGCCTGTCAGTAAAACCAGGAAAAGTAAGTAAATTCAATGATACTTTGACTCCTCTGTCCTTAGCATATTGAATGGATTTTAAAACATCAGTTAAATTATAATCACGGGGGCGATGGTAATAATTATAATCCCTTTCGGTGGGGGAAAACATGGTTACCCGTATACTGTCCAATCCTGCATCACAAAGCTGACAGATCCCTCTTGTATAGCCGGCATTGGTATTAATATTGATGGTTCCAGCAGCGGTTTGCTTCCTTATTTCTTTAATAGCTATTTCTAATTTATCAGCGTTTAAAGCTGGCTCTCCTTCACATCCCTGTCCAAAGCTTATGATGGCTTCCCTGGCAGCAGTAAGATGTACGATGCCCAGCTCAATTATTTCATCAATGCTTGGCGAAAACCTCAGGCGGTTTTGCGCCGAATCAGCTCCGGTATGGCTTTCCGAAATACAGCCAATGCAATCGGCATTACAAGTTTGAGTGGTTGGAATTCCAGCTTCCCAGCGGCCATAAAATAAATTCTGTGCTGTATAACAGCTGTATTCAAGGGCACAGTTGGCTAACTGTCTGACTATTCGGTTACCAGGATATTTTTTTAGGAATACAGCAATCTTTGCCGGCAGTCTCTCTGTATTATAATTTTTGGGATGCCATTTACGGTGCTCATCTGTTTGCACAGCTGCAACATAAATCTTCTCATTTTTCAGTCCTACAGCAGAATAGCCTAGAAGAGGAATATCTTTATTATCCCTTGATGCAGCTGCCGGAAGAAGAGTGCGGGTAAACCCCTGGGGCAGCAAAGCCGCAACTGCATAAGGCTGCTTATTGCTGTTTGTTGGCTTTACGGTTTCAGGCTGATCCCCCTGCATTCCCACCGGGTGATGACCTGGCACCAAAACCAATGAAGCACCCTTAGGTAAAGGAATCATTTCACCTGGCTCCGGTTCCACCCAGGTAGAACCAATTTGCCCCAACATTTTAAGCTGCGGGTGTTCTCTGACTTGCCCACATTCATCTGCAAATAAAGTTAAATACATACTAACCTCATTATTCTATCATTTACTCTTTATAGCTTAGCCCATACCAGGACATAAAAAAAGCCCCTTACAAAAGGAGCTTCCACCAAAAAATCATGTTACTTTCGCAGAAATATTAGGGGATCAAAGGTTTCCTCCCCTTTCATAACCGCAAAATGCAGATGGGGCCCGGTAGTTCTGCCTGTGTTGCCTACATATGCTATTATTTGTCCTTTGGCTATTTGCTGCCCTTTTTTTACATTGTATTTGCTGAGATGTGCATAAAGAGTCTGCCTGCCATCGGTATGGTCAACTATTACGGTTTTACCATATATATCCCGGGTACCTGCAAAAATGACCTGCCCGCTGCTGGCTGCTTTTACTGGTGTACCAATTTTAGCGGCGATATCAAGGCCATGATGAAATCCCGACTTCCTCCAACCGTAATTGGAGGTAATAATGCCTGTCACAGGCCAGCTATAAACTCCGCCTGCTAAACTTCTTGAGGGTTCCGCCATAACTGCAACTACTCTAACTATGGATTCTGGTATTGCCAGCTCATCCCCGATTTTCAGCTGATTAGGTTTTTTATCACGATTCAACATTTGCAGATCTTTCACATCAATGTCATACAATGAAGCAATACTCCACATGGTCTCTCCCTTTTGAATCAAGTGGACCCGCGAATCATTGCCTGGCAGCATAATTGTTTGTCCAATATTAAGAATGCTGTTTTTATTCAGGTTATTTATTGACATAAGCGTTGCTAAATCTGTTTTATAAGCCTGGGAAATACTCCATAATGTGTCACCCTTTTTTATTTGATAGTATTTACTTCTTGCATTTACCGCTGCTGATTTTTTAGCGGTATAGGGTACAAAATTACCTTCTTTTAACGCTGCCTGAACAGGTGTATATACTGTTGTTATTAAAAATAGTGCCAAAACCAAACTGCCTAACTTCTTCTTGGCCACAATAATCACCTCGTTTCTGTCAGGACAAAAAAATAAAGGCCCTAACGACCTTTATTATTAACAATACTACCGGAATTTATACTTATTGATAGGATTTTCTGCCATGACCATTTCGTCCGAAAACTACTGGTGCAGCTCTTAATAAATCTTGATTATATTTTGTTTTCTTCATAGTATCCCTGATCATTTGCATAGTTTCAACAGGATTATACTCACTGAAAGCATTTCTTAAGTTCCAGTTCAATTCCATTTCTTCTTCATTTAAAAGCAGTTCTTCTTTACGGGTTCCTGACCGTTTTATATCAATAGCAGGGAATATTCTTCTTTCGGCTATTTTCCTTTCCAATACCAGTTCCATATTTCCCCGGCCTTTGAATTCTTCGAAAATAACTTCATCCATCCTTGAGCCAGTCTCTATAAGAGCTGTGGCTATAATCGTCAAACTGCCCCCTTCCTCTACATTACGTGCTGCACCAAAAAAACGCTTGGGTTTGTCAAGGGAGGCTGGATCAATTCCACCTGATAGTGTCCTGCCACTGGGGGGAACCACTAAATTATGAGCTCTTGCAAGTCTGGTCACACTATCCATTAAAATAACAACATCTTTTTTATGTTCAACTAATCTCTTGGCCCTTTCCAGAATCATGTCAGTAACCTTTACATGATTTTCCGGTGGTTCATCAAAAGTTGATGATACTACCTCTGCCTTGGTATTGCGCTGCATATCAGTTACTTCTTCAGGCCTTTCATCAACCAGCAATATAAATAATTCAACATCAGGATGATTCGCTGAAATCCCCTGGGCAATTTTTTGCAGCAACATTGTTTTGCCGGCTTTAGGAGGTGATACAATAAGTCCTCGCTGGCCTTTGCCAATAGGGGAAATTAAATCAATTATACGGGTAGATAATTCTTCAGATTTGGTTTCAAGAGTGAGACGTTCGGTTGGATAGATCGGAGTTAACGCATCAAAATGAATTCTCTTCACTGAATCCTCAGGAGGAAATCCATTAACATTTTCTACTTTTAACAGAGCAAAAAAACGTTCATTGTCCTTGGGAGATCTGACTTGCCCTCCTACCCGGTCCCCGGTACGAAGTTCAAACTTTCTGATCTGGGAAGGCGAAACATAGATATCCTCATGACTGGGTACATAGGCAAAAGGTCTTAGAAATCCATACCCGTCAGGCATTATTTCCAATACCCCCTGGGCTTGTAATAACTCATCAGATTTTGTCAAAGCTTTGGTTATTTCAAATATTAATTCCTTTTTACGCAGTTTGGAATAACCCGCCAGGTTTACATCTCGTGCTACTTGGTATAATTCCAACATTGTTTTATTGTCTAATTCCGAAATATTTACCTTCAAAATATTTCTCCTTTCTTATAGTGCCAACTAATTGTTATTGTTTTCTTAGTGTCGGGAATTTAATTGATATGCATATGTCTTAAAATGACAATTAAAATTCTTTCCGATCCATGAAGAAATCTTGCGGGCAAAACTTGGCAAAAATCCTTGGAGGGCAATCTCTGGCGAGTTGCCCTATCGAAACCAAGTGATATAAATAATTATAACAGTCTAATCATTTTTTAAACAATAACATTATACTTTAATCAAACTTTAGATTAATACGATTATCCCTAAATAAGGGTTTGCGGTCTAAATCATGATGAGCTTCGATGTGACGAATAGTGCCGGAAGTGCTTCTCATGACTATTGTCTGAGTAATAGCCCGTCTTTTATAATATCTTACCTCTTTCAGCAAAAAAGAATCTGTAATTCCAGTTGCCACGAAAATAACATCATCTGATTTTACCAGTTCATCAAGGGTCAATATCTTATCTAAATCGGCGATTCCCATTTGATGACACCTTGTAATTTCATTATCATCCTCTGGACATAGGCGGGCCTGAAAATCTCCCCCCAAACATTTCAGGGCAGCGGCAGTAATGACTCCTTCCGGTGCTCCGCCAATACCCATAACAATATCTACCCCGGAATTAGCATATGCAGCAGCCACAGCTGGTGAAACATCACCATCCAGTATAAGCTTAATGCGAGCTCCAGATCTGCGGATTTCTTCTATCATCTCATAATGTCGCGGCCGGTCCAGAATTACCACTGTTACCTCACTGATCAGTTTACCCAGGGCTTTAGCTACCTGGCGTAAATTTTCTTTGACCGGAGCATCCAGAAAGACACGTCCTTTACATTCTGAGCCAACAGCGATTTTATTCATATACATATCCGGAGCATTTAGAAGTGTTCCCCGTGGCGCAACAGCTAAAACAGCTATAGCTCCTTCGCGGCCTCCGGCTACATTATTGGTACCTTCTACCGGATCCACCGCTATATCAACCTCTGGCGGGACACCTATTCCAACCTTTTCACCTATATAGAGCATAGGGGCTTCATCCATTTCCCCTTCTCCAATAACAACAATGCCATCAACGGATACAGTATCAAACATAACCCGCATAGCAGTTACTGCTGCTTCGTCAGCAGCTTCTTTATTACCTTTACCCACCCAACAAGCAGCTGCTAAAGCTGCTGATTCAGTGACCCGAGCGAATTCCAGAGCTAATTCCCTCTCCAAAGCCAAGACCTCCAGTTCATTTACATCGACTCTTTCCAATCTCTTAAGAATTTTTCGATACCTGCATCAGTCATCGGGTGCTTAATCATTTGTTTAATAACTTTATAGGGTATGGTAGCGATATGGGAACCATTTTTAGCAGCCTGAATCACATGCATCGGATGTCTGATACTGGCTGCTATTATTTCGGTATCGAGCATATAATTATCAAAAACTGTAACGATATCATTAAGCAAAATCATACCGTCATTGCCATTGTCATCTACCCTGCCTAAGAAAGGACTCACATAACTGGCACCAGCGCGGGCTGCCAGGATTGCCTGGTTGGCAGAAAAAATCAATGTCGCATTGGTTGCGATTTCTTTTTTGCTCAAAATTGAAATAGCTTGTAAACCAGTTGCAGTTAAGGGAATCTTAATTACCACATTGGTATGAATTTGAGCCAGGACTTCGGCTTCCTGAAGCATGCCATCCAAATCAAGAGAAATAACTTCGGCACTTATTGGTCCGTCTACTATTGCCGCTATTTCTCTAATAACCTGGTGATAATCTCTCTTCTCTTTGGCTACTAACGAAGGGTTGGTTGTGACCCCGGCTAAAAAGCCCATGTTGTTGATTTCTCTAATTTCTTCTATATTAGCAGAATCAATAAAAATGCGCAAAAAAACCATCTCCTTTTTTATTTACTATGCTTTTCCCGAACTGCCAAACACCCTCATTTTTTCTCTAATAATCTCCACAGTCGCCTCCCGGGCAGGCCCCAGAATCTTACGGGGATCAATTTCCTCAAGATTATTGGCTATTTCCCGTCGCATTCTCCCAACGAATGCTTCTCTGATATTGGTATCAATATTAACCTTCCTGATGCCCAAAGAAATGGCTTTTTTTACTGTTTCATCAGGAACACCGGAAGAACCATGAAGCACCAAAGGAATTTGCGTCAATTCCTTAATTTTCTTTAAACGCTTAAGGTCAAGTTTAGGTTCCCCTTTATATTGCCCATGAGCTGTGCCAATGGCTATAGCTAAACTTCTAATGCCCGTTTTTTCTACGAAATATTTTGCTTCATCAGGGTCTGTATAAATAGCATCTTTGGCTTCAACATGGACATGATCCTCAGTTCCGCCTATTTTACCCAATTCTGCTTCTACAGATACCTGAATGGGCGAAGCTATTTCAATTATTCTTTTAGTCATTGCTATATTTTCTTCCAGAGGAAGTTTGGAACCATCATACATAACAGAACTAAAACCACTGCGAATACATTGGATAATCTGATTAAAATCAGTGCCGTGGTCAAGATGGAGTGCTACCGGCACATGAGTGCTGGCTGCTGCTATTTTTACAATTCCGGTGATATATTCCAGACCTGCGTAATTAATCGCTCCTTGACTAGCCTGCATGATCACCGGTGAGTTCTCTTTAATAGCAGCCTGCAGGATAGCTTGTATTATTTCCATATTGTTGGCATTAAATGCCCCTACTGCATATCCTCCCGCTTCTGCCTGATCAAGTAAAGTGTCCATTGATACTAATGACATCATATTCACCTCGTATTTTTATAATTTTAGACAATCTGCTACTATATCTTTTAGCTCCAGGATTTCAAAAGGCTTTATAATACATCTTTTTATTCCTGCAGCCATTGCATTTTTCTCGATTTCGGACTTTGCATAAGCTGTCATTAGGATTATTGGTAAGCTATAGTTTTGCAATATTATTTTGGCAGCTTCCAAGCCATTCATACCTGGCATTTTCATATCCAGTATTATCAGGTCAATATTTTCTTTTTGTACTGCTTCGATTGCTTCCAGCCCATTACTGACAGTAATAACCCAGTGACCTTCCTGTTTAAAATATTCTTCCAGAAGGTTTCTTACTCCTTTTTGATCATCTGCAATCAGTATTTTCTTTGCCATACCGGACTCCCTGCTCATTAATTCTGCAAATTCTTTTTGTATCTGCTTAATAACCAAGAAATTAACCCAGTTGCGGTATTGAAGACACCATCAGTAAGGTAAAAGTAATTGCTATTACTGCTAATAGCAGAAGAGGAGAAAAATATAAAAATAATGCCTGCCGGGTACTAAGACTCAAAGCTGTTTTAACAGCTATGATCTGCAAAACAACAACCCAGGTCATGGAAATTATGGAGAAGAAAACTCCCAGCCAACTAAGCCCCATTAATACTGAACCATATTGAAGCAAAGGGCCAAAGGCTCCCGGAAGTATAGAAAAACAAAATCCCACCAGCAAACCCAAGCTATTGCCTCTTTTATATATTATTTCACTGATCAAAGATAAAAACCCTGCACTTATCAGCAATAAAAATAAAGAAAATATTATTCCCATGGCGAGTAATAACCATATAAAATTGGTTGGAACACTTAAAACCTCTTCAATTGGCCTTAACATGTCTATACCTTGGTTAATGACCATGACTATGGATAAAACTGCTGCATACAAAAATATACCTTCCCCCAAAGGCTTTTGTACTGTCAATTGCCGCATCGTGGCCACCGGGTTAAAAATAACACCCCAGAGGCGGTCAGTCAGACTCATGTTTCTCCCTCCTATTTGATTTGTATCAAATCTAAGGATTTTAATAGCTCAGGTGTTTTTACTTGCAGCATCAACCGATCAAAGAAGTTTTGTGATCCTATTATTTCTACCCTGGTTCCTTCCGGCAAATCAGCCATTTTTTCAGCAACTTTTATAGCATCATAATAGTTTCCCAAGCTGTCAACCAAGCCTAGTTCCAATGCTTGCTGACCGGTGAGAACCCGACCGTCAGCAATTTCCCGCAGCTTGTCAGCGCTTATTTTGCCTTGTCGTCCATTTAAAACCTGAGTAAAGAATTGGTCATAGGAGTCTTCTATTATATCCTCAAACAGTTGCCTTTCCTCTTCAGTGACCGGCCTGGTGGCAGACCCCATATCTTTAAACTTTCCGCTTTTAAAAGTTATGCTGTCAATGCCCAATTTTTCATATAATCCCTGTAAATTAGTTATTTCCATAATTACCCCTATACTGCCTGTAAGTGTTCCGGCATTAGCTACCAGGTGGTCAGTACTGCAGGCGATCCAGTATCCTCCTGAGGCGCAAGTATCGCTCATAGAAGTAATAATTGGTTTACCGGTTTCCCGTAACCTGTCTAATTCAATACCAATTTCCTGGGATGCTGCTGTAGTGCCTCCCGGGGAATTAATCCGCAAAATTACCGCTTTGATATCATCACGTTCTGCTGCCAGGCGGATATTTTCCATAACTTTACGGGAGGAGATACCGGTAGTTCCTCCTAATAAACTGTCCGAAGCATCTCCTGAAATTATCCCATTAACTTCAATCACTCCAATGGCAGAACCTCCAGATAAAACTGCCGGCTCAGGACTAAGGATTTTTCCTAAAGACATACCGGCTACCAAAAGCAGTAAAGCAGCAATCGAAAATACAATTATTTTTTTGCCCATCAGCAATCCTCCCAAGATGCTTTTTTATCTAAAGAATAAGTCTGGACTTCTGTAAATGACGCTGTTTCATTTATGTACTCGTAACGAGTATCTTTGGCTGCCAATGTCTTACGGATCGGCAGTTCCACCTCTTCACCTACTGAAACTTCAACATTAGCCGGGATCTCTACCAGACAATTCTGCATAAAAACTTTACCTCTAATTGGATATAATGCCCCCTTTATTCGAACCTGTAAACTATACTTTCGAAAGCCCAAATAACTTAACAACTGTTTGATTAACAGCTTTATCATATCGATAAACCCAGTGGGGGGATTTTGCACTCCCAGAGCCAGCCCATCAGCAAAACCAACTGGCAGGACTGCGACCTTTGCGGTTTGTTTAAGACGGTAAGTCCGGAAATAACCGAGATAAGAACCTTTTTCCAATTGTCGTAAAGCAATTATTCTGCTTTTATATTTAAAAGGATCTTGCAGGTTTAGCTTTTTATTAAAATTACCTGCCGGATTCTGCCCTGATAAAAGCGTTCCAATTCTCACTGCATCTAAATACATATTAGGGCATCTTAAAAACACCGAACTATTGGCACAATGTTTCAATGGAAATTCAAACCCTTGTTTATATAAATCTTCAATCACAGCTAAAAAAGCAGAGAACTGTCTGGCAGTATATTTTTCACTCATGGCTGCATCAGCCATATGTGTATATACCCCTTCTATATATATGTAATTATTTTCTTTTAATGTTTGACATATTTGGGCAGCATCCTGTGCATTTAAACCAAACCTTCCCAGACCGGTATCAACTTTCAAATGTATGGTGACCCGCTTGCCCAGGTTTCTGCTGATAAGATCCAAGTCATGGCATTCTTTCAGGGAAGCAATGGTAAGGGTTATATTGTTTTGAATAGCTTTAATGTATTGTTCATCTTCTGTTAAAGGACTAAAAATCATTATTTGGGCATCTATACCGGCTTTCCTGATTTCCAGTGCTTCATCCAGAAAAGTGACCGCGAAGAAATCTACTCCCTTTGCAGTTAACAGCTGTGCCGTTTTTACCGCCCCGTGTCCATAAGCATCAGCTTTAATAACTGCAATTAGTTTCACTCCGGCAGGCAAATGATTCCTGACTTCATTTAAATTATGTAATACTTTTCCAACATCAATTTCTATCCACTTGTCTTTCAGGTCTAAGTCCAAAATATCACACCTGCCTATTTCTTTATGGAGCGGCTGATTTTTTGATATAAAGGTAAAACTCTGTTCCAGAGCAGATAAAAGAATGGAGAATACACTTTATCCCATTCGCCTGTGAACTCTGCCAATTCCCCGCCAAAACCTTTTTTAAATCTATATAACCCGTATAAAGGATTGTTTTCATCAAGATCTCCGGAAACTCCCCTGAAATCATATAATGTACAACCGTTTTTACGCGCCCATTTTATCATTTCCCATTGGATCAAGTAATTCGGCATAACATTTCGATCTGAATTGCTTGATGCTCCATAAAGATACCAGGCTTTGGTTCCTAATATAAACGCCAAAGTAGCTGATATAACCCGGCCATTATATTCAGCTAAAAAAACTTGCGCATAATTATTGGTCACCATAAAGTCCCAAATCCATTCAAAGTACTCATAACCTCTTACTAAAAAATTATCCCTTTCAGCTGTTTCCAATAAAATATCATAAAATATTTTTAAATCTTCTTTTCCCGTGGCTTCCCTGACAGTTACCCCTTTCCTTCCGGACAACTTAATATTGTATCTCCACTTCTGATGCATATTGCTCAGTAATGACAATTCGGAAGGAGTAATATCAAGGCGAAATACAAATTTAGGTTGTACCCCTTCGAAATCCAAACCTGTTTCATTTAATTTAAAACCGCATTTTATTAATATTTGTCTGAATTTATGGTTATCAGCTGAAACTGCAGGATCGATTTTAAGGAAAATAGCTCCATGTTCTTTCGCTATACGGCGAGTGCTTGTTATCAATACCTGACATAGTTCTTCATCTTCTAAATCAATCACAGGTCCGCGGGGAGCATAAAAAATGCATTTTTTGATGCCCGGTATGGGCAGCGGTCTTTTTAGAATAAGCAATGATGCTCTAATTTCTCCGTCTTCTTCTACCACCAGAGGCAAATACTCCCAGCCCATTCCCTTTTTTACCATACCCCATTCCCATAACTGCAGAAAATGACCTAGGGGGTGTTTTTCTACAAACTTATTAAAATTATGTTTTTCATTTATATCTAGTATTCGTGTAGTATACAATGTACTGCTCCTTTATTAATTCTCTGCTAGTTTGACCAATGTAATGCAGGCATATCCCTTTTAATTCGCCATCGATTCTTTACTTGCCTTTAATTGTTACCAATTTTTTAATTCTTTCTTACGGCGATTATTTAATATTTTTCGCTTTATCATTATACACAATTCCGAATATTTTTAATTTTTCTACTTATTATGGCAAGAAAGGACTTTCTGATTTTTGTTCGAATATTCAAAATGTAGATATTTTTATATCTCATTTTATCATGGCAAACCTTTTGTTCGTCTATTGTAAAGTTATAGGGGGGGAGAATAATGAGAACTTATGCTGAGGAGTATAGAAAAAAATTGCTCTCTGCAGACGAAGCAGCCCAATTAGTTAAGTCAAACTCAATTATCGATTACGGTATGTTTGCCACCAAACCAGTTGACTTTGACGTAGCTTTGGGTAAAAGAGCGGGGGATGGACTGAAAAATGTTGCGATAAGAGGAACCGGCTCAGTTCTGCCAATTCCGGAAGTAATAAAGAATGACCCGGAACAGAAGAGCTTTCAGTATTTTTCGTGGTATTATACCATGCTGGATCGTAAAGCAGGAGATATTGGACTGGTTGCTCATAATCCATTTAACTACCATGAAGCTACCTTGTTAGCTTACGACTCTTCATTTAGTGATTTATGGCCTGATGTCTGGTGTTCCCAGGCTACTCCTATGGATAAACATGGTTGTTTTAACTTTGGTCTGGGCAACTCTCATAATCGCGGCCTGGCTCTCAACAGTAAAATAGCAATTGTCGAAGTAAATAACAATATGCCGCTATGTCTGGGAGGAAATGATGAATATGTTCATATCAGTGAAATTGATTATATAATTGAAGGTTCCAATACTCCCATTTTCGCAACGCCCAAAATGCCTGAACCTACAGCAGAAGAAAGAAAAATCGCAGAATATATTGTAGAAGAAATCGTAGATGGGGCTTGTGTTCAGTTAGGAATTGGCGCAATGCCAAATTTAATCGGTAAAATGATAGCAGATTCCGATTTAAAAGATTTGGGTCTGCAAAGTGAAATGTTTTGTGATGCCTTTGTAGATATGTATGAAGCAGGCAAGGTAACCAATGCTAAAAAAGCCTATGATATTAACAAATCCACTTATTCTTTTTGCCTGGGGACCCAGGATACCTATGATTTTATTGACGGCAACCCGCGTGTAGCATCATGTACCGTTAATTACACCAATGACCCTTCCCGTGTTGCCTTGCACGATAATGTTATAGCTATAAATAATATATTGGAAGTCGATCTGCTGTCCCAGGTTTGTTCAGAAACTTCAGGATTACGCCAGATATCCGGAACTGGCGGTCAATTGGATTTCGTTATCGGTGCTTTCCATTCCAAAGGGGGGAAAGGATTTTTAGCTTTTTCTTCTACCTATAAGGATAAAGAAGGTAAAGTCCATTCCCGTATCAGACCAATGTTGACTCCCGGTGCTGCTGTTACTGTTCCCCGCACCCAAGTGCAATACCTGGTAACTGAATATGGAAAAGTGAATCTAAAAGCTCTATCAACTTGGGGAAGAGCTGAGGCCTTGATTAAAATCGCACACCCGGATTTCCGTGATGAATTGATCAAATCTGCTAAAGAAATGAAAATATGGTCTCGTACCAACCGCATTCCATTCTAAATATATTTAATAAAGCATTTTACTATACAAAAACGGGCTGAGCCCGTTTTTTGTATTTTTTATAAGATTATTTTCCATAAAAAAGGATATTAACAATATTTATTAGAATATTCAAATATGTCTAAATTTATTGATTTTTTAGGGGGGAACATATTGAAAACTTACATGGAAGAGTATAAGAACAAATTGATTACTGCCGATCAGGCAGCAAAAATGTGCAAATCCAATGTAATCGTTGATTATGGAATGTTTGCTACCAAGCCGGTGGATTTTGATATCGCTCTGGCCAAACGAGCTGGTGACGGGCTTGAAAATGTAGCAATACGCGGCACCGGTACTGTCTTGCCTGTTCCAGATGTGATTTTTAAGGATAGAGAGCAGAAGACTTTCCAATATTTTTCCTGGTATTTCACAGCGATTGATCGTAAAGCAGGAGATTTTGGATTGGTAGCACACAACCCATTCAATTACCATGAAGCTACTATTCTGGCTTATAGCACTGATGAATTTGCCCATCTAAAGCCGCAAATTTGGTGTGCCCAGGTAGCACCGATGGATGGTCAGGGATGTTTTAATTTTGGATTAGGTAATTCCCATAATCGCGGCCTGGCTCTCAACAGTAAAATAGCAATTGTGGAAGTAAATGAGAATATGCCACGTTGTCTGGGGGGAAATGACGAGTATGTACACATAAGTGAAATCGATTATATTATAGAAGGTTCCAATACACCTATTTTTGCTTTGCCTCCCATGCCTGAACCTACATCGGAAGAAAGGAAAATCGCCGAATACATCGTTGAAGATATTGTAGATGGCGCCTGTATTCAGCTAGGTATAGGTGCTATGCCAAATCTAATCGGCAATATGATTGCTGAATCAGATCTTAAAGACCTGGGTATTCAGAGCGAAATGTTCTGTGATGCTTTTGTAAAAATGTATGAAGCCGGGAAAGTTACCAATGCCAAGAAAGCCTACGATATAAACAAAAGTACGTACTCCTTCTGTTTGGGGACCAAAGATACTTATGATTTCCTCCATGATAACCCCCGCTGCGCATCAGCCTGCGTACTCCATACTAATGACCCGGCTCGTATAGCCATGCATGATAATGTCATTGCCATAAACAATATTTTGGAAGTCGATCTCTTAAGCCAAGTGTGTTCAGAGTCATTTGGCCTGCGTCAGATTTCTGGAACCGGTGGTCAACTAGATTTTGTAATCGGTGCTTTTCACTCCCGGGGTGGCAAGGGATTTTTAGCTTTCTCGTCTACCTATAAGGACAAAGAGGGAAATATCATTTCCCGTATTAAACCTATGCTTACGCCCGGTGCAGCTGTAACCGTTCCTCGTACACAAGTACAATATCTGGTTACTGAATATGGCAAAGTAAATTTAAAGGCCTTATCCACCTGGGGAAGAGCCGAAGCTTTAATTAATCTTGCTCACCCCGACTTCCGTGATGAGCTGTTAAAATCAGCGAAGGAAATGAAAATTTGGTCTCGGACTAATAAGATCCCTTTTTAAAGTTAAACAGCAAAGGGAGATGGCAAAAGCCAACTCCCTTTTTTAAACTATATGCCCGGTATTCTAATCGGTTTTATTCTTTAATGCATTCTCAATTAATCCCAGAAATAAAGGATGGGGTCTGTTCGGCCTGGATTTGAATTCAGGATGGAACTGGCATCCGACAAACCATGGATGTTCAGGAAGCTCTATGAGTTCAACCAATTTTTTGTTGGGATTTATACCACAGATTCTTAAACCGCCTCTTTGCAATACTTCCAGATAATCATTATTTACTTCATAACGATGGCGGTGTCGTTCGTTGGTTTCCCCTGTGCCATAAGCCTTTTGCACGATGCTTCCCATGGTTAAGTGGCAGTGATAAACTCCCAGTCTCATAGTGCCGCCCTTTTCATCAATATTTAACTGTTCCGGCAACAAATGTATAACCGGATTAGGTGATTTAGGATCGAATTCAGAACTGTTGGCATCTTTTAAGTTACACATATTCCGAGCAAATTCGATAACTGCACATTGCATCCCCAGGCAGATGCCTAAAAACGGGACCTTGTTTTCCCGGGCATATTTTGCAGTGGCAATTTTACCTTCGATACCTCTTTCTCCAAAACCTCCCGGTACCAACACAGCATCTACGCCCTGCAATAGTTCTTCCGGGCCTTCTTTTTCCATTTGTTCGGCACATACCCATCTGATTTCTACTTCTGTATTATATTGAAATCCGGCATGGTTCAGTGATTCGACAATACTTAAATAAGCATCCGGTAATTTTACATATTTGCCCACTAAAGCAACGGTAACTTTATTGACCAAATGCCCTACCTTGGTAACCATTGCCTCCCACTCAGCTAAATCTGCCTCCCCGCATTTCAAATCCAATACTTTTATTACTTCTTTATCCAATCTTTCCTGGGCTAGCATTAACGGCACCTGATAAATGGAATCGGCATCTTTTAATTGAATAACTGCCTCTTTGGGAACGTCACAAAACAGCGCTAATTTTCCTTTTATATCCTCAGAAAGGTCTTTTTCAGTGCGGCATACCAGTATATCCGGCTGAATCCCAATACTTCTTAATTCTTTAACACTATGCTGAGTCGGCTTGGTTTTTAACTCCCCCGCCACTCTAATATAAGGAATCAGAGTAACATGTATATAAACGACCCGCTCTTTGCCAAGATCATATTTTAACTGACGAATCGCTTCCAGAAATGGAAGTGATTCGATATCCCCTACCGTACCACCTATTTCAGTTATAACTACATCCGGGTTCGCTTCTTTTTCAATAGTTGTTATGCGATCTTTGATAGCATTTGTAATATGAGGAATTACCTGCACAGTTTGACCTAAATAATCTCCCCGTCTTTCTTTATCAAGAACCTCCTGGTAAATCCTTCCCGTAGTGCAATTAGCGTACTTAGTCAGATTTTCATCCACAAATCTTTCGTAATGTCCTACATCCAGATCAGTTTCTGCCCCATCTTCAGTAACATAAACTTCACCATGCTGATAGGGACTCATAGTGCCTGGATCAACATTTATATAGGGGTCAAATTTTTGCATCCAGACATTCATTCCCCGGCTTTTAAGCAATCTTCCCAATGATGCAGCAGTAATTCCCTTGCCCAGCGAAGAGACTACGCCTCCGGTAATGAAAATATATTTTGTCACAATTTGCTCCTCTCTTTCACTTGCTCATTAAAATGTAAGTATACCTACTAGTTAATTTACCGGATAATCAAGAACAATTACCTGGGTAGAATAATCAGGGCTTAATTCATCGATTTGCAAAAATGGTTTTTTAATCACTTTCTCAAAATAGCCTGTAAAAGCTTCTACAGGATCTATATCAAATGAAATCGCCGGAGTCTTAAAGTGCATTGGTATTATAATTCTTGGTTTTAACAACTCTGTAATTTTGTAAGCTTCCCTGGCATCAATTGTATAATTGCCCCCTACTGGTAAAAACAATATATCTATTTCGCCTATCTCCCTGACTTGCTGATCAGAAAGTAAATGGCCCAGATCCCCTAGGTGAAGTAAGGTCATTCCTTCAGTTGATATTTTATACATGATGTTAGTCCCCCGTTTTTTTCCCTGGACATCATCATGATAAGAACCAATTCCTTTTATCTGTATTTCCTGGTATGTGAAGCTTCCTTCTTGGTCTATAATCATCGGGCTGCCGCCTACCAATTGTGCAGCATTGTGATCCCAATGGTCGTGACTTATTGTCACCACATCAGCTGTAACATTAATCACTGGATACCCGACTTCTTTATTAAAAGGATCTGTAATGATCTTAAATTTTTCAGTTTCTAACAGAAAACAAGCATGTCCTAACCATCTTATCTTCATCAGTAATCACTCCTTAACCCGGTTCCTGTCATAAAACCAATATCCTTCACCCTGGTAGACTAAACGATTGTCCATGTTTAAGCGAGTATTAATAGAAGAAAAAACAAGACTATTCTTCTTTTTGCCCATTTTATCAGCAATAGCACTGATAAGATCAAGATAAAAAACAGCTTCCTGTTTTTCTTTTAGAATTTCTACTGCCCAGTCGGCCTCGCTTTTTTTTCTTGGAACCATGAAATCCCTCCTTACATTTGTTCTGGGGCAGATACTCCCAAAGTATCCAAAGCATTTTTCAGCGTTATTTGAGTAACTTGCATTAAAAGCAATCTGGCGTTTTGTAAAGGCTCATCATTAGTAAGAACGCGATGATGATTATAAAAACTGTGAAACAGCCCGGCCACATCAAGGACATAACGAGCTATTCTGTGGGGAGACAGAGTCCTTGCTGCAATCAAAATTTCATCGGGGAAATCAGCAATCCTGCGCAAGAGATCAATTTCTTCCTGGCTATTCAGCAGGGTAGAATCAATTTCCTCTACAGAAGCCATTTTAACACCGGCTGCAGCAGCTTGTCTGAAAATACTGCAGATTCGTGCATGGGCATATTGCACATAATAAACCGGATTTTCCTGACTTTTTTCTTTAGCCAGCTGCATATCAAAATCCAAATGGCTGTCCGGGCTGCGCATCACAAAAAAGAAGCGGGCAGCATCTTTGCCGACTTCTTCTATCAGTTCATCCAATGAAATCGTGGTACCAGTTCTCTTAGACATACGAACAATGTTTCCACCCCGATACAATCTCACTAACTGCATCAATAAAATATCCAGCTTAGCGGGGTCAAGCCCTAATGCCTGCATAGCACCTTTCATTCGTGCCACATGGCCATGATGGTCTGCCCCCCAGACATTTATCACCCAATCAAAACCTCGTTCAAATTTATCCTTATGGTAAGCAATATCAGCAGCAAAGTAAGTAGTTAATCCATTGGCCCTTTTTATTACTTCATCCTTTTCATCGCCATACTGAACCGATTTAAACCATAGTGCACCTTCATGCTCATATATGAATCCTTGGTCAGTAAGCCATTTAATTACTTCCTCTACCTTGCCGGAATCATGAAGACTCTGCTCGCTAAACCAATGATCATATTCTATACCAAAGGCTTTTAAAGTTGCTTTAATATAATCAATTTTTTCTTGCAAAGCATATTCTACAATAATTTTACGTCTGGTCTCACTATCCATCTCAACCAGACTATTACCTTTTTCTCTAATTATGTTTTTAACTGTTTGAATTACGTCCTGCCCTGCGTAACCATTATCAGGGAATTTAATATCATTTCCGGTCAGCTGTAAATATCTGGCTTCCAGAGATTCCGCAAAGATCTCGATTTGGTTCCCTGCATCATTCACATAAAATTCCCGCTCTACATCATAACCTGCCCTTTGTAAAATATTAGCCAAGGTATCACCTATGGCTCCACCCCGGGCATTACCCATATGCAGATTTCCGGTAGGATTAGCACTGACAAACTCCACCTGCACTTTACGGTTTAAATAGTCATTATATCCGTATTTATTTCCCATTTTAACGATTTGGACAGGTATTTCAAAAAGCCAGCTATTATTCAGGAAGAAATTTATAAAACCGGCACCTGCCACTTCTATCTTTTCTAATTCCTGTATTTTATCCAGTGAAATTTCGTCCATAATAATACCGGCAATGGCTTTAGGAGACATGCGCGCCTGCCGGGCCATCAGCAATGCTACATTGGAGGCAAAATCCCCATGCTCTTTTTCCCTGGGAACTTCAATAACATAGTCTGGTATATCTTGAAAGGATAATAATCCCTTTTGCTGAGCTGACCTGAGGGCTTCATTTACGATAGCCTGAATATTCTTTTTATTGGTCTCAATAGCATTCACCGATTTCACTCCTATTTTATTATTCACATATTTAATTAAACTACTGGCAAAACTGTTACCAAGGTACTAAGAAAAAAGGAGGTTCTTTCTTTGCAGCTTAACCCTGGTGAAAGTTCTTTAATGACTTATTTCGCTAATGAGGATGATGCCCTGATAGCTATGGGTTCTTTACAGTCCAATGGTTTTCATGATATTCAATTATCTTTTGTATCAGAGTATCCTCAAAGCCATATAAATACCGTCAGATATAATTTATCTTCCAAAGTATTGGGAAGAGGAACTCATGATCAGAGTTATGGTCCCTTATTAGCAGCAGACCCTTCAGTAAGCGGTATATCAGGTCATGATTCTATGCTAAAGGCTTCTTACTTATTAACTGTTGTAACAGATGACACCCAGTTGGAAAAAGCAAAAAAAATATTAAGTACTCACGGGGCATATTTGTAAATAAACATTTAGCTGTAATTATACTACATCACGATTACTTTTTAGTCACTACATAATAAAAACCCTTTTACATACCCAGAGTATTCCAATGACAATAATATGCTTGAATTGATTATTAGTAGATTACCCGAAAAAACTTTATAAAAATCTAAGATTCTTTACTTTTTGGTCCTGTTATTTATTTTAACAAATTATTTTGCTTAGGTTATTTAATTCCAAATAAATACTTGCAGCTAAATTCGGTTAGGAGGGTTCCATGATCGATAAATCTTTAAATATGGTGATTTTCAGCGGAGATTACGATAAAGCATTGGCAGCTTTGATAATTGCCAACGGTGCCAGAGAGCTGAATGTGGAGGTTAAAATGTTTTTTGCTTTCTGGGGATTATTATTATTAAGAGATCCCGGGCGTATGACTGACGAAGATAAGTCACTCTATGAAAAGATGTTTGCGGCTATGACTCCCAAACAAGCCGAGGAATTGCCTTTATCCAGGATGAATATGGCAGGTGTCGGCAAATCTATGTTATTGGAAATGATGGACGAAAATGATACTCCCCGCTTAATTGATTTTTTAAATGGTGCGCGGAATAAAGGAGTAGAATTCCTGGCTTGTAAATTATCTCTGGAAGTAATGGGATTCACCCAAGAAGAATTGCTGGAAGGAGTAAAGGTAGTTGATGTAAAAGAATACCTTGAAAGTGCTTTAAATGCAAATATGCAGCTATTTATTTGAAAAGAAGGTAACCCCTGCTCACTTGTTTATATACAGTGGCAAATCTCAAAGATATTCATAGAATGTATATAAACAATGTACATGGGGAGTGTTCTAAATCAACACCAGGCAATTTGATCCTCAATTTTTGAGAAAAAATATACTTGGTATCAATTGCAAAGTTCCCACCACTAAAAAAAAGCGTGTAAACTATATTAATTTTGATAATGCGGCCAGTACCCCACCTTTATTTTCAGTAATTAAAGAGACGGAATCTTTTATGCAGTGGTATGCCGGTGTACATCGCGGAAGTGGGTTCAAGTCCCTGGTAGCTTCGAAAACATATGACCAATGTTACCAAACAATTGGCCGTTTTGTGAATGTAGATCTTGAAAACAATACTGTAATAATGGTTAAAAACACTACTGAAGCAATCAATAAATTGGCTTATCGGCTGCAATTAAGTAAAGGGGATATTGTGATAAGTTCCGTTATGGAACATCACTCCAATGACCTTCCCTGGCGCCAAAAAGCAAAAGTTGAATACATTGGCTTAAACCAGGAAGGATTACTATGTCAAACTGAATTAGAAAATAAACTTCGCCGATATTATCCACGGGTCAAACTGGTGGCAATTTGCGGAGCCTCCAATGTTACCGGGCAATTAAACGATATCCACCAAATAGCTGCTTTAGCTCATAAGTATGGTACTCCAATATTGGTTGATGCAGCTCAGCTTATTCCTCATCACCCAATAGATATGAAAGATGACCGTAATCCAATGCATATTGATTTTTTAGCCTTCTCAGGTCACAAAATTTATGCGCCCTTCGGTTCCGGCTGTCTAATTGGTCCCAAAAAACTTTTCCTGCAAGGAGATCCAGAATATGCAGGTGGCGGCATGGTTAAGCTGGTCTTTAAAGATAAGGTATGGTGGGCAGACCTGCCTGAACGGGAAGAAGCCGGTTCACCCAATGTAGCAGGAACCTTTGCTCTAGCCAAAACACTTGGTTACCTGGAAGGTATTGGTATGCATAATATCTCTGCATATGAAAGGTCCTTGACTGACTATACCATAGACAAACTAAAACAAATCCCCAATATTACAATTTACGGTACCGGCCCCAGAGTCGGTGTCATCAGTTTTAATCTGGCTGGGATTCCCCATGCACTGGTAGGGGCAATCCTTTGCTATGAAACAGGTATTGGAACCCGAACCGGTTGTTTTTGTGCCCAGAATTATGTCCGCAAATTACTAAATCATGATGAAAACAGTAATTATATCTCACTTATTGAAAACCGGCAGCAATATAAAATTCCCGGCATGGTCCGTATAAGTTTCGGCGCTTATAATACCAGATCAGAAGTGGATAAAATAATAAATTATTTATACCGAATCAGTGAAAACAAAAAGCACTATTTAAATTCCTATTATTATTCACCGGCTGATAATCAGTTTTTCCCTCCCCAGCATTCATGGATCAATAAATGGGTCGACAAGACTATTCAGAATAACTTCGCTTAGAGTTATTCATAAATTGAAATTTGTATAAATAGAATAATTACCTTTTAACTACCTTATTTCATGTTTATATGGTATTTTATAGCAAAGGACTAACAAATTGATCGGTTGTTGGAAGGTGGATTTGCTTGGATAATTTTTTAGCTGAACTGGAACAGTTTCTAAAGGAACTGCCCGAGCGGAATAGACGATTATTAATTGCTAAATATCGTGAACACTTCCTCTTAAATATGAATTCAGGTAAGACCGAAGATGAGATCATCGCTTTTTTAGGCAATCCAAAAACCATTGCCCGTTATCTTACTGCCAATTATTTAGTTGAAAAGGCAGAAGCAGATACAACCGTTAAGAACATTTTTAAGGCAGTCCTTGGTTCAATGGGGCTGGGTGTTTTTAACCTGGCTTTTTTCTTTGGTCCCTTTTTAGGCTTGATTGGGGCTTTGCTGGCTCTCTTTATTGCAGGATTAGGAGTCAGCTTTATTGGAGCAGTGGTTTTATCAGGTGTGTTTTCCTATCCAGTTATACCTGTTATTAGTATTCCGCCTGATTTATATGCTGATAATGTAACGCGAATCGGTACTCTTTTCCTTTCTATAGGCTTGGTCTCCTTTGGATTACTATTTTTGGTGGGAGATTATATCTTGGCCAGGATTTTTTATCTGGGAACCTTAAAGCATTTAAGGTTCCATTTAGGCAGTTTAAAACAGGAGGATTTTTAAATGTTCGGCATAAGTCTCAAAAAAATAGTTACCTTACTTATTGTTATTACATTTCTAAGTTTTACTGCCGCCTTGGTTTTTTACATTAAAAGCGGCTGGTTATCATTTTATAATTGAAACATTAACCAGCATTTTTGTTTAATGTTGCAGTTCTTTGTTAAACTATAAATGTCTATATTTTAAAAAATAAAAAGAGAGGTAGTTTAAATGCAAAAAAATCCTGTAGTAACTATTGAAATGGAAAACGGCGGCCAGATAAAAATAGAACTGTATCCGGAAACAGCGCCCAACACCGTCAATAATTTTATTTCATTAATTAAATTAGGTTTTTATGATGGCCTGATTTTTCACCGTGTAATACCAGGTTTTATGATTCAGGGCGGCTGTCCCCAAGGTACAGGTACCGGCGAACCTGGTTATCGGATCAAAGGTGAATTTCCCCGTAATAACTTTAATAATAAATTGAAGCATGAAAAGGGTACCATATCCATGGCCAGGTCAACCAACCCCAACTCTGCCGGTTCTCAATTTTTTATTATGGTAGAGAAAGCACCTCATTTAGACGGGGATTATGCAGCTTTTGGTGCAGTTATCGAAGGAATGGAAACAGCAGACCAAATAGTAAGTACACCCCGGGACTTTAGAGATAAACCTTATGATGAACAAAAAATCAAAAAAGTTACCGTGGATTGCTTTGGCATAGATTATCCCGAACCGGTAAAAATGTAGCAGAGCAACCATATAAAAAACCGGGAATTTCCCGGTTTTTGTTTTTATATAACCTGCCGCTTAAACAACTAAACTGGCTGTCCTCTGGGGATATGTGCGATGTAAAATTATATCTTTATCAACTGTTAGCCCACTATGGGTTAAAATATTTTTTACGGTTTCTTCAGCCAAAGCGGGATAATTATTTTGCTGGCTTAAATGAGCCAGCATTACTTGTGTATGGGCTTTAAGCGGAATGCGTGCCAGAACCTGTCCAGCCTGCCGGTTTGATAAATGACCCTTACTGCTGCTGATACGCTGTTTTAAAAACTGTGGATAAGGGCCGTTTTTTAGCATATCTATATCATGATTCGTTTCCAATACTATAAAATCTGCACAGGCCAGAGCTTTCTCAATGGCCGGGGTAACCATACCAAAATCAGTAGCTATAACTATTTTTCTATTCTTATTGTATATACAATAACCAACTGGATCAGCGGCATCATGGGAAATATTAAACGGGATTATATCAAGCCCTCCCAGGCTAATATGATTTTCTATTTCTTTAATACATTCCGGGGGTATCTTATCGAGACAATTCATGTTTTTCCAGGTGCGGCAGCGTGTATAAACGGGCACTTTATACTTACGTGTCAGCACCTCCAAACCTTTAACATGATCAATATGTTCATGGGTAATTAGTATTCCGTCTATATCGCTTACCTTGATTCCCAGTTCACCAAGGCCTTTTTCTATTCTGCGGTTGCTTATTCCCGCATCAATCAAAACTTTTGTCTGCCCCATTTGTACAAAGACTGCATTTCCGGTACTACCGCTGGCAAGTATATGTATTTGCATGTATAACTCCTTACAGATAATAATCTTCTTACTATTATACTTAATTAATCTAATAAGTAGAGTATTGCACGGCAATAAAAACTCGAGAGAAAATAGCTGTGCTTTCCTCCCGAGTAACTAAATATATAACTTTACTCAATTACAGAAACTGCAACATCAATGGTGCCATTTCTTATAAACGGATGATATGCCAGTAAGGCAGATTTGCCATCTTTATTCAAATCAGCAACTAATGGCTGCATATCAGCATCTGCTGACCAGGGATAATGTGCATTACCAGTCGGCTTGAACCTGTTTCCATCACTTAGAGCAACTTGCCAGTCTCCTAAAATTCGATTAACCACTAAAATATCACTTTTGCCGTCACCGTTAAAATCTCCCACCAGAGGTGTCCACTGCCCTCCCCGGCCCCAATTGTTTAACCAGACAGGCTGTTCCAAAGGGCCTGGTACAAAACGGTCTCCCTCACTGAAAGCCACCTGCCATTCGCCGGTATTCGGATTCCAAACCACAATATCGTCCCTGCCATCACCATTAAAATCACCTATTAAAGGTACCCACTCATCCCCTTTGGCCCATGGCTTAAGCCAAATGAAATCTCCGGGTCCCGGTGCAGGAATAAATGCATTCCCATTGCTTAATGCCACCTGCCATTCACCTGTTGACGGATACCAAACCAACAGATCAGCCCTCCCATCTCCGTTGAAATCTCCAATAAGAGGGTGCCACTCTCTTCCCCTGGCCCAATCTCTTAACCATATAAAATCCCCTGCCTGACCCGGATGCGGGATTAGTCTTTCACTATCACTCAAGGCTGCCTGCCACTGACCATGTTGAAAGTCCCAGACTACTACATCATCATACCCATCTCCGTCTATATCACCTATTAAAGGAACCCAACCAGTGCCTACTGCCCAATGAGACAACATGAGTATATCCCCAAAAACCTGCTTATCAGCTTGCCGGGCAGGAAAATTTTCCAGTAAACAGGGACAGTAATACCAGTATCCATTAGCAATAGACCAGACTACTAAGCCGCTTTTCCCGGTATCGATCAACGAACCGGTCATAATTTGTTTTTCAATACCGGAAAAAAAGCTGGTTTCCCTTGAAGATGGAACAAAATCAATTAAACTCAGTATGGAAACAAAAGTATAGCCTCTTTCCTTAAAAGCCCGAATCAGTCTCTTTAAATAAGAATTCTCTTTGTAGGTATATCCAGATTCAGTCAATTCAATAAATCCAAATTCCAAATAGGGGTGATAAAAAAATGATGCCAGTTCATTTTCTCCATAGCCATCAATAGTCTTTATTATTCGGGCAATATCCTTTTCTGCCTGTAGTCCGTCCACATAGTAAAGAGAGGTTGGAATATAAATCACTCCCCGGTAAAAGGCAGCTTCTTTGTCTATTATGTTTACACTGGTCGATCCACCACCCCAGGGATTATTTTCATAGAAAATCCCTGACCATGCTTCCATGATCTCCCTTTGAGCAGCTGATGCTGTATAATGGGGAGTTGAAAATCCCCAGCTCAGCGGAATATTTGATTGCTTGAAACATTCGTAGCCTGCCTTCATTCTGCTGGAAGCATAGGAACTGAGAAATGCTTCCCGGTCTGAAGATGCTTCCCAAGAATCATCCGGGGGACAATCAGCTATGCAGTCAGAACTAAAAAATTCATCTCCAACAGCACTTATCGATCGTTTATACTGATGTGTATATCCATGCATGCCAACTGCTTTCCCCGAACTGCAGTGATTCAAATAATTTATTGTCTCATTAAAATGCCTGACAAAAATGTCATCCAATTCATCGATCGATTTACTATAACCAGCAGGAGGATCCATATAATGTGGAATCAAGGAAATGTGAAAACAAACCCCTTCCGATTGAAGATAATCTCCAATTATTCTTAATTTTCGTAAATTCTCATAGGAATAATAAGGTCCCCCCGGACCTACATCCTCCAGTCTAATCAGCGCTTTACGCAAATCGGAAACCTCCTTTGCCTGTTCTATTTCTATTTTATGGTACTATAGATTAAAAAGTGCTAGTTTGTGGCTTTGACTATTGAGTGTATGTTAGTTGATAAGTTTAGTAAATAAAAGAAAAGCTGGTCCAGGAACATTCCAAAACCAGCCTTTCTTTAATAATTAGTTATCAACTAATTATTTGGCTCTATGTAAGCACTTCCAATCACAATGTGCTGTTTATTTATATTCTACAGAATAATTTCCTCTGATATCTGCATCTTCAAAGTCAGTGCCGTCGATCACATCTTCTATTTCGCTTTCTACGGCCTTTATTAAACGATTAATATCTCCCAGGGCAAGCTCCTTATCCTCACTGTAATAATTTGAATAAGATGCATCAATTTCAGCATCATAATTTATATCGTCCTCATCTCCGCTCAGGGATATATTTACCCTTACTGCACTGTCCCCGAAATATTTTTGGCCGGCACCTTTAAAAGCATTAGTTACATCATCTTCAATATCATCAATGTCAGCAGTACTGCCCAAATTAAAGGTATAGGACCTGCCATTATAGGTTACTCTTAATTTGGAATCATCATTATCCTGGAGTCTACCGGTAATATCTGCATCTTCAAAATCTGTGCCGTCAATTAAGTCTTGAATTTCTTCTTCTACATCATCCAAAAACGATTCTATGTCCCTTTTGTTCACATCAGACAAATCATCATATTCACGGGAACGGTCAAAATCCAGTTTGATAGTATAAGCCAGATCATCTTCATCACCGCTTAGAGCAAATGTTACTTTTATTCTGTCATCATCAAAGTACTCGTCTCCCGCATCTTCAAAGATATCAATCAGGTCTTCTTCTATTTCATCCAGATCTCCGCCCTTGCTTTTCGCAACAGTATTTTCCAGTTGTTTGATTTTATCTTTAAGCTCTGCTATTTCTTTATCTTTGGCCGCTAATTCCTTGGAACCGGCCCCTGTAAGCATGACCCTGTAATTCAATGCATCCCATGTTACTCCCGTACCAACTAATTCCATGATCATACGTAAGGGAACATATGTAGTGTCATTAATAATTAAAGGCTGGGTAGGATTTAACACCTGCTGCCCATTGTAAAAAATTTTAACTCCCGAATATGCATCTACTTTTTGCACTGAAGTCCAGTTGGCAAAGGCACTGGATCCGAGAACCATTGTAAATACAAAGACTAAAACCAATATAACCGCAAGCTTTGATTTAAACTTTTTCATTTCTCTCTCCTCCAATAAAAAATGATTTATACCATTATTATACTATTAAATTTCAAAAAACTTTCACTATTGGTAAGTTACCTTTTAACACACCTGAAATAAAATTTAGAAAGCGCATGAATTTACCGTACGGGGAAATGGTATCACATCACGGATGTTGCTTACTCCGGCGAGATACATAATAAGTCTTTCAAAACCCACCCCGAATCCGGCATGAGGTACACCCCCATATTTTCTAAGCTCCAGATACCATCCTAACTCATCCAGGGAAATATTCATTGCTTCCATGCGGCCTCTAAGATAATCCTCTCTTTCTTCCCTTTGACTGCCGCCGATCAATTCACCCACACCCGGCACCAATAAGTCCATGGCTGCCACTGTTTTGCCATCATCGTTCTGCCGCATATAAAAAGCTTTAATTTCCTGGGGATAGTCCGTAACAAAAACCGGTTTGCCGATAGCTTTTTCAGTTAAGTACCTCTCGTGTTCTGTCTGCAAATCATTGCCCCAACTAACCGGAAAATCAAAGGTCTGCTTGGATTTTTGCAGAATTTCAATTGCCTCTGTATAGGTAATTCGCGCAAAGTTTTGTGATGCTATCTTTTGCAAACGTGTTAAAAGCTCTTTATCTACAAATTCATTTAAAAAGTCCATTTCTGCCGGTGCCTTTTCCATAACATAGCTGATAACATATTTAACCATCGCTTCTGCTAATTCCATGTCTTCCCTTAAACCGGCGAAAGCGATCTCCGGTTCAATCATCCAGAACTCTGCCGCGTGCCTGGCTGTGTTTGAGTTTTCAGCACGAAAAGTAGGCCCAAAAGTATATACCTTACCGAAGGCTAAGGCAAATGCTTCTGCTTCCAATTGCCCGCTGACAGTCAGGTTGGTCTTGCGGCCAAAGAAATCATTGGAAAAATCTACATTTCCATCAGGGGTAAGAGGAGGTTTTTCGGCATCTAAAGTAGTTACTCTGAACATTTCCCCTGCCCCTTCAGCATCACTGGCGGTAATAATTGGAGTATGTACATAAATAAACCCCTGTTCTTGAAAAAACTGATGCACAGCAAAAGCAGCTATGGAACGAATGCGAAAAACTGCTGAAAATAAATTGGTCCGGGACCTTAAGTGAGCAACTTCCCGCAGAAATTCTTTAGAGTGACGTTTTGGCTGGATAGGATAATCTTCTGGACAATCAGCAGCCAGTTTTACTTGCGTGGCTTTTATTTCAAGTGGTTGTTTGGCATTCGGTGTTTCAACAACTACTCCATAAACATTCAATGCAGCACCTGTTCTTAACCCAGCTACTTCTTCAAAGTTTTCCAATTGGTCTTTTTCATAAACGATCTGGAGAGAAGTAAAATGGCTGCCATCATTTAGCGTGATAAAGCCAAAGGCTTTCTGCCCCCGGTTTAATCTGATCCAACCATTGACCTGTACCTGTTGTCCAACGTATTTATGGGTATCATTGATCAATTGTGCTACACTAACTACTTCCATCTTTATCCTCCTTCACTTCAGCTTGTCAAACATAGATCCTTATTTATGGTACGGTTCATTTCTAATGATTTTAAAAGCTCTATAAATCTGCTCTGTCAGGATTAAAACTGCCATCTGATGGGGAAACGTCATTTGAGAAAAAGATAATACCCGGTCTGCTCTTCTTTTAACTCTTTCATCAACTCCAAATGAGCCGCCAATAATCAGGTTGACTGAGCTTGAAGAACTCACATTAAGTTCTCCAATATAGCCTGCCCATTCAGTAGAGCTAATAGGTTCCCCTTGTATATCCAAAAGAACTACTATTTCATTATCACCAATCAGGTTAAGCAGTTTTGTTCCTTCTTTATACAGACATTTTTCGATTTCCTTTATTCCTGCCCTGGGAGCTATTTTTTCCTCTAAACCATCTACTAATTCTATATTAGTATAAGGCTTTAATCTTTTTAGATATTCCTTGATGCCATTAAGATAAAAAGGTTCCTTTAATTTGCCCACCGATATGATTCTGTATTTCATTCTTTCTCCTCATCTGGTTTTTTATAGTCTAGCCCACCAATACCAAAAAATAAAGCGCTGCATTTACTGCGGCGCTTCTTTATCCAATAAGTATTTTGTTCTGAATTATCTTACCAGCTTAATGGAATAAGTTTTGATCTGGGTTTTACTCTGTTCGTTCTGGGGAATTCTGGCGATTTTGACTCTTATGGTCTGGCCGATTTTTTTACCGGCAATGAATTCCTGCAAGTCTGAGCCGGTAGCAACATCCTTATTGTCTATGGCGATTATGATATCATATGGTTTTATCCCCGCGCGTGCCGCAGGACTTCCTTGATCCGGTATAATGATAACCCCGCAGCAATCAGGTAATTCAAAGTAGTCAGCTTCTACTTCGCCGATCTCGCCAATTATTCTGACTCCCATTACCGGCCAGTCAACCTTGCCATTCTTTTTTATAGCTTCAATAACTTGCCCTACTTGATTAACCGGAATAGAAAAACCCATTCCTTCAAAACCAGCAGCCGCTATTTTTACTGAATTAATGCCGATTACTTCACCATTAAGATTAAAAAGAGCCCCTCCGCTATTACCCGGGTTAATGGCAGCATCAGTCTGAATCAGACGGGAAGAAAACCCTTCTTCAGTTGTCAGCAGGCGATTTAATCCACTGATTACTCCGGCCGTGACTGAACGGGCAAAACGCAGTCCCAAGGGATTGCCGATAGCCAAAACTTCCTCCCCCACCACCAAGCGATCTGAATCCCCTAATTTGGCAGGTGTAACATGATTATCTACCTTTATTTTTATAACTGCTAAATCAGTACGGGGATCTGTTCCGATAATATCAGCTTCTTCTTCATTGCCATCTATTAAAGTGACTAATAATCTATCTGCTCCTTTAACAACATGATTATTGGTTACGATATAGCCCTCTTCATCAAGAATAACTCCTGAACCCGTACTTTCGCTGGTTCGATAATCGAATATATTGCCACTGCGCTGAAGGTTGGTTATTCCCACAACAGATGGACTAACCCGGGCAGCAACTTCACTGATTGCACCTCTTTGTGTCTGATCATTATTAATCATAGATTTTTGTGCAAAAATTAATTCTATTACATTGAATAATACTACCCCCATACAAAAAAACAATAAAAAAAAGAGCGCACTTTTATATGTTATTTTATTCACACTATTCCCCCTTAAGTCAACGATTTATTTGTTTGTATATTTTCTACTCTTTTATGATCTTTATACCGCCTGTCATCAAAAAAGAAGGCCTTTGGCCTTCTTCCTTCTGCTGTAATTTCTTTTTTTTAAGCTTTATTTTAACCGGGCTCCCAAAGCAGTTAGTTTTTCCCGGATATTTTCATAACCGCGAAAGATATAGCCGGCATTTTCTATTACGGTTTCTCCCTGGGCAACTAATCCCCCTAATATTAACGCTGCTCCGGCCCTTAAGTCAGTAGCTTTTACCCGTGCGCCATAAAGAGACTCTACTCCTTCAATAACAGAAGTATGTCCTTCTACCTTTATTCTGGCTCCCATTCTCTTTAGTTCATCTACTATTTGAAAGCGATTTTCAAAAACATTTTCTACGATCATGCTGGATCCTTCTGCTAAACTTAGTAAGGCCATCATCTGTGATTGCATATCAGTGGGAAAACCAGGATATGGCAATGTCTTAACATCTACAGGGAGAATTTTATCTCCAGCTTTTACTACAATTCCTTGATCGGTTTCATGTACTGCAGCACCTGCCTCTTGCAGTTTGGCTACAATGGGGTGAAGATGATTGGGAATGATGTTTTGAACCAGGACCTCTCCTTTTGAAATAGCCGCAGCTATCATATAAGTCCCTGCCTCAATCCTATCCGGTATAATGGCGTAGCGACCTGGCTTTAATTCATTGACTCCTTCGATTCTTATTATGTCGGTACCAGCTCCGCGTACTTTGGCACCCATAAAATTTAGAAAATTAGCTAAATCAACTATTTCCGGTTCTTTAGCTGCATTTTCAATAATAGATTGTCCTGGTGTTTTGGCGGCCATCATCATAATGTTCTCTGTTGCGCCCACACTGGGGAAATCAAGATATATCCTGGCAGCATTTGATTTGATTACCTTTGCATAAATATAACCATGTTCCAATTCCAGATCAGCACCTAGAGCCTGCAGTCCTTTTATATGCAGGTCCATAGGCCTTGTGCCTATATCACAGCCTCCCGGCATGGATATAATCGCTTCTCCCTGTCTGCCCAGCATTGCTCCTAAAAAAAGGTTTGATGCACGTAAAAGTTTGGCCAACTCGTAAGAAGTTTGGTTTTTAACACCACCTGGCGGAGGGCAAATAGAAAGGCTGCCATCCTCGTTCCAATCGGTTTTGACTCCGATGTCATTCAATATGCGAATCATTACCTCAACATCCCTGATGCGAGGTACATTATCTAATATAGTCTCACCATCAGCCATAATGCTGGCAGCCATTAAAACCAGTCCGGCATTTTTGGCACCGCTAATTGTTACTTGTCCAAAAAGAGGGTGCCCTCCCTCTATTACTAAAGTATCCCTCAAGATTTACACCTCTTGTTCTAGTTTTTTTGCAGCAAGGCCTGATATAAACTAATTTCCCAATCTTTAAAATTTACGTTTAAAGATTTTGTAATAGCTTGTTTGATATTATCTCCTTGACCCAAATTATCCATAATAACAAATAGTTTTTCTTCGCCATAATTGTCTACTATAAATTCAATGATCTTCAGGGATTGCCAATAAGCAATTGCACCTTTATCCCTATCAAATTCTTTATTTAGAATATTAAGAGGTAAAATCATCATCTTTTGGTTATCGGAAAATGGTTCTCGAAACTGAAAACCGGTTATCTTTTTCTCCACATACTGAGCAATTCCCTCTGTCCACCAACGATTATAATTGCCCCTGGTATGCTCGTCAACCATAAGATGAGCAAATTCGTGAACCAGAGGTCCTGCCTGTAATTGGTATTCTCCAGTTACCCATACTTCTTCCTGCCAATAATCAGGTGAAATTACTCTGATAGAGCCTGCCCAATACACCCCTTCTGCCTTTTGGTTCTTGTCCCAGCCAAAGCTATGGGCCAAGCTTTCTGTATCAGGATAGACGATAATGGTGGTTTTTTCCTGTGGTTTAGAATTAAAAAAGTCAGTAACTGCATTATAGGCATACTCGGAGGCATTTGCCACCAGCTCGACATTTTCGTTGTCCGTCTTTGTGTATCTGATATTAAAATGAAGTGTCTCTGTCTGGCTAAAGTCCGCTGTCTTAAAATCTACTTCCTGCCCCACCATATAACGCATTATTGTTTGACTGTTTCTGCTTATAATAAGAACCATAATTATAATCAAGACTAAAGATAAACAAATGGTTTTAAATGTTGCTAGTTCTTTAATCCCCAACATTGATATCTCTCTCCCCTCTGCCCACATTATACTATGGGTTTGAGAACAAGAGGTGAGGCAAATAATGGCTATTCCTGTAAATAGTCGATGACTGCAATTCCTGCTACAGCTCCATCACCAACTGCGGTTGCTACCTGTCTGTAATCTTTATAAACAATGTCCCCGGCTGCAAAAACACCGGGTTGTGAGGTATTCATATTTGTATCAGTCAGGATATAACCATCTTTGGTATCTATAAATTCTTGAAAAAAAGAGCTATCCGGTACTAAACCAATACTGACAAATATACCGTCAACTTCTAAAATTTCTTGTTCCTTAGTATTAACCTCCTTTAATAACAGTTGTGTTACATATTCATTGCCTTCTATCTTTTGAACGATCCGGTTCAATTTAAAAGACACATTCTTCTTTTCCCGCAGTTTGTTTAATGCGGTCTGGTTAGCTCTAAAACCTTCACGACGATGGATCAAATATACCTGGGAAGCTATATCTGACAAATGAATTGCTTCTTTAACAGCGGTATCTCCTCCCCCTACAACTGCTACAGATAATCCATTAAAAAAGGCTCCGTCACAGGTTGCGCAGTATGATACTCCTCGCCCTAAAAAACTTTCTTCGCCTTCAACATCCAAATGACGACGTTTAGCACCTGTTGCTATAATCACCGCCCGGCAAAGGAATTCAGCCTGGTCAGTAATAACTCTTATGCCGTCCTTTTCTTTTTTTAATTCCCTTGCTTCTTGCATCTTTATTTCTACAGCAAATCGTTCGGCTTGTTTCCTGAAGCTGTCCATAAGGTCGCTGCCATCTACTCCAAAAGGGAATCCGGGGAAATTGTCTATCTGATCTGTTAAGGCCGCATTGCCACCTATCCCAACTGCTTCCAAAACCATTGTTTTTAATTGTGCCCGGCCGGTATAAATTGCTGCAGTCAGCCCTGCCGGTCCACTACCGATAATGATTACATCATACATCTACATCTTCCTTTCATGAAATAATAAATAAAAAGCCCTGACTGTAAATAGCCAGGGCAAAGTTGCAGCTTTTATCGCAGATAACTTAAGGGATTTCTGAAAGAACCGTTGACTAATATTTCAAAGTGGAGATGAGGGCCAGTGCTTTTACCTGTTGAACCAACTTTACCTATTCCTTCTCCTTTGGCAACATATTGCCCTGCAGACACATGAATGGCGCTGCAGTGTGCATAACGGGTAACCATTCCATTGCCATGACTTATGGTGATCATATAGCCATAAGTCCCCTTATAACCTGCGCTGGTTACAGTACCAGAATCAACTGCCTTTATTGTACTTCCGGAAGGAGCAGCTATATCCAAACCGGTATGACTTCCCCCTCGGCTGCCATAATAACTGCTAATCGGTCCATAAACTGGCCAGTCTAGAGTTCCGCTTCCTCCGCCACGAGAAGCAACTGTTACTCTGGTGCCCTTAACAATAATTTTATCAACTGCTTTTTTTAGAACTGTTTCCTCTTTTACTTCCTTTGTTTCCACAACACCATTCACCTTGGTAGCAACATAGCTAACCTGTTTCTCTCCATTTATACCAGCTTGTTTAATTCTAACACTGCTGCTGGAGTTCTTATCGATCTCGGTTTTAGTCTCAAAGGGAATCGGCTCTATGGTTTCTCCTTCGACCTGAGTTACGATATTTATGTATGGTTTACTGGCAACTAAAACTAATTCCTGGTCTGGCTGAAGATTCTCGTTCTCCAGATTATTGATACACATAATATCATCAACATACATATCATTTTTTCGTGCAATAGACCAGAGGTTGTCCCCTTCCTTAACAATATACTTAACCGGTTGGTCAGCACCTAGTTTAATTAATTCCAAGGCTTTATCTTTCGCAGATAATTCATTTACTAATACCTTTTTTTCAATCAAATCTACATCTTCTGCCAAAGAGACTGAAACTACTTTTTCGTTTTCCCCTGCTGCGGAATATTCACTTTTTAAATCCTTTAATAATTGTTCAGCAGCTTCCATGTTTTCCAAGCAGGCTATAGCCTTACCTTCAACTTGGATTTCAACTCCCAAAGTTACAAAGTTAAGTGACTTTTGCAGCTCAGCGGCAATTTGATCCTGGCTTAAAACAGATTTTTTATCCACAAAATTTTTATCCCAGGTAACTTCGTTACTGAGTTCCAGCTTACGGTTACATTTATCTTCTTCTTGATTTTTAACTTGTTCAATTACCTGAGAAATATCTGAATAGTGCCTGACGGCAAATTTCTCTTGGCCATCAATATAAACTGAATACGCTGAAGTTTTTACAGAAAACAGGAAGATAAATGAAAGGATAACGATAATCAGACTGACAATACCAATTCTCTCTAATGGTTTAGTTTGCTTTAAATAATCTGCCATATTACCTCTCCATATTAGATATAATAATTTAATCTTAGGTATATTAATCTAATATTTATTCTTGAAATTAATTAGAAAATCCTGCCTCCAAGCATAAATATTTTCCAGTTATAATAAACTTTTATGAATGTCCAAATAAATAGCTGCTTCTATACGTTTTTTTTGCATTTCACATGAAATTTCATCAGGCTTCACTATATCCTGGTTACGATAATAATTATTCGCATGGCATCCGCCGCCGCAAAAATATCTGGCCCAACATTTAACACATTCTGCTTTGTTTTCTAAATGATTGGTTTTAAATAGTTCTTGTATTTCTGCAGATATTTTTTCATCGTCTAAATTCCCCATAAAAAATTGTTTTTCTCCCACAAAACGATGACAAGGATAAATATCCCCTTCAGGAGTAATCACTAGATATTCCGTGCCAGCACCACAGCCGCTAATTCTTTTGGCCAGACACGGGCCCTTTTGTAAATCAAGGTTAAAGTGGAAAAAATCAATCTTTTTTTCTTTTTTAACATAACTAAGCAATAGCTCTGTCAGTTTTTCATATTCAGCCAAAACCCAAGGCAGATCTTCCCTGCGGATGGAAAACTCATTATCTTCTCCTACAGCAGGCTCCATAGATAATGATTCAATTCCCTGCTCTGCCATATGTTGTACATCCAGGGAAAAGTTATGATTATCACGGGTGAAGGTACCTCTTACATAATAACTTACCGGGTTGCTGGCTATGGCTTTTGTAATGTTGGGTAAAATAATATCATAACTGCCTGCACCATTATTAAGAAGCCTATTCCGGTCATTGATTTCAGGCCTTCCGTCCAAGCTTAAAATGATACCGATGTCATTATCATTAATAAAATCCATAATTTCATCTGTTAAGAGTACCGCGTTAGTTGTTAAAGTGAAATTAAACTGTCGGCCGGTTTCCTTGCCTCGCGTTTTTGCATAATCAACTATTTGTTTGACTACTTCTATATTTAATAAAGGTTCGCCTCCAAAAAAATCCACTTCTAACTGACGGTGTCCCTCACTTTTGGCAATTAAAAAGTCGATAGATTTTTTCCCAACCTCTACCGACATAAGCCCTTTTTTAGTATTGAATTCTCCTTGCCCGGCAAAACAATATGTACATTTCATATTACACAAATGTGCCACATTCAGACAAAGTGCTTTTATTGTTAGGGTTGATAATAGAGAAGAAAGTCCTTCCTCTTTTTCAGTGAATACAGCTCCATCTTCCCATAAACCCAGCAATTCATAGGCAGCTTCCATTAGCTCTTCTTCCGGGTATTCATTGCTAAAAGCTTCTACCGCCCGGTAAAGATCACCTTGGTATTTAATCAGATTCTGCACTATTTTAAAACCAAGTTCATCCAGCAAATGGATCGCACCGCTATTAACATCTAATAATATTTTTAACTCTTTAAAATGATATAAATGAATATCGGAATCAAAATCGTAATTTACTAACTGGAACAACTAATTTCTCCTCTACAGTTCAAAACATTAGATAATTTGGTTGTTATTTATTATTGCGGCAAGTTTGGTTACCAACGGTGCAAGATGTTTTACAGGCAGATTGACATGAAGTAGCACACTCTCTACAATTGATCAATTCCTTGTCTCTTTTTAAATGCGGCTTCACAACGGTTATAATATGTTTGTTCATCGTTGTTCTCCTTTCCTGTATATAAATAATCATCGTCATTGAGTATTTTCCAGTAAAATACAACCAATTCACTGCTCAGTTTGTATAGAGCCCTTTTTGGGGGCACACAATGATTACGGGCTCGCCTTGCTCGCTTATAAGTAAATGTAGCACTCTGCGAGCACAATGATTTCATGTTCGCTTCGCTCGCTTTTTTATAATGGAGCACCCTACGGGCACAATGATTTCACGTTCGCTTCGCTCGCTTTTTTATAATGGAGCGGGAAAAGGGGTTCGAACCCTCGACACCCGGCTTGGGAAGCCGGTGCTCTGCCACTGAGCTACTCCCGCTTAGTAACAACGATATTTTAACTAAATTAGCTAAAAAGGTCAACCGAACTTCTATGTTTAGTTTATGATTTGCAAAAAAAAGTAGAAGGAGATCCTTCTACTTAAACAGCTCACTAATTAAAAACATGCGGATATGCTTCATTTATGTGCTTTATCGGAATAATTTGAATGCCGCTGATGCCGTTGGGAATATCCTTTAGGTTCTTTTCCGGTATCAAGACTTTCTTTATTCCCGCCTGTTTAGCTGCATATATTTTTTCATAGATTCCCCCCACCGGTTTAACATTACCCTGGATTGATATTTCACCCGTTATGGCTACATCCTGGCGAATAGGTCTGTGTCTGATGGAACTTAGTATCACCAGGAATATTCCTGCTCCTGCTGAAGGCCCATCAACATTTCCGCCGCCAATTATATTAATATGTAAATCATAATTTTGAAGGCTTTCGTTACATTCGTTGCGTAAAACTGAAGCTGCGTTAAAAACCGAATCTTTCGCCATTAATCCAGCTGTTTCATTAAATCTGATCGAGCCTTTTCCCATTGTTTCTGTTGTAAAGGCAATGGCCTCGATTTCCATTAAACTACCACGAAAACCTGCTACACCTAAACCAAATATTTTCCCAATTTCACTGGAATCACTTGCTCTGCTGTTTATATCCGGAATAATACGGTTGTTTTGAATGACCTCGTAAACATGTTCTCTGGTTACCAAGGGTGTTTTATTTTCCGTGTTTTCATAGAGACTGAGTGAATATCCATCTGCCAGAATTTTATTGGCGTTTCTTCCATCACTTGTATATTCAGCAATTATGTCATCAACTCCCGCTTCTATCTTTATATTCAGCTTTTGGGCTGAAAGTCTTACAATTTGTTTTATATGTTCAGCTCGAAGCGGTTCGAAATATATTTCCATACAGCGGGAACGAAATGCCGGATTGATATCATTTTTATTCCGTGTGGTGGCACCTATCAGAACAAAATCTGCCGGGATCCCGTCTTCAAAAATTTTCTTTATATACTTGGGGATTCTTTTGTCATGCGGATCATAATAGGATGATTCAAAATAAACCCTTTTATCTTCCATGACTTTAAGCAGTTTATTTTGCAGGAGCGGGTCCATTTCACCAATTTCATCAATAAACAAAATCCCTCCATGAGCATCTGAAACCATCCCCGGTTTTGGTTCAGGAATTCCGTCCTCTGCCAGTTCCCGCCTGGCTCCCTGGTATATCGGGTCGTGGACTGATCCTAATAGTGGATTTGTTGATTCTCGCGGGTCCCAGCGTAAAGTAGTTCCATCAACTTCAATAAAAGGCGCATTCCTCTGAAAGGGGGAATTATTTCTACCCTTAACGATTTCAAGAGCTAATCGTGCACAAGTAGTTTTTCCCACTCCAGGAGGTCCATAGAGAAGGATATGCTGAGGATATGGTGTATTAAGCTTGGTTATTAAAGATTTGATTGCTTTATCCTGGCCAAAAATCTCCTTTAATGAGGTTGGCCTAAGTATATCCAGTGCTGAGTGATTAAGGGATGTCTTCTCCATTTTTTCTAAATAACCATATTTTTTTAAAGTTTGCGCGTTTTCCCGGCAGACGGTTTGCTCTTTTAATACTTCCAGCTTTATTTCCTGTAAATAATCATTATATTTCTGGTCAATTTTGGCTTGAATATGTTGCTGGAGTTCCTCTTCCACTGTTTTACGGGCATAAATATCTGTAACCAGGGATTCCAAATAATCCACTTTATCTACCCTGTCAGAAGCACTGCCTACATCATTTATACAGGGGTCTTCCAGCAATTTTTGCAAGGCTAAAATACGATCATCTATTAATGGCGACCCCATAAGGTCCAAGGCGTCAAGCTTACTGGCCCGCAAAATCAAACCCTGGGTACCGTATATATTCTTTAGTATTTTATAAATCGATTCTACTCGCCAACTTAATTCCATTTCATTATGCTGTGAATAAGGCTGCTTCTTTTGCTTTATCTGATACTGCTTCACTTAAATCCTCCTACAACTATTCTGATGATGAAACTACCAAATTAACTTCCGCTTGGATTGCAGAATACAATTTGATTTTTATTTTATACTCCCCTAAATGCTTAATAGGTTCGTTGATCTCTATTTTTTTCTTATCCATTTTTATTTTAAGTTGTTTATCCAGAATGTCTGCTATTTCTTTGGTGGTTACTGCTCCAAAAAGCTTATCGCCGCCACCGGTTCTCAGGCTTATTTTTATGGTTTTCCCATCTAATTGCTGCTTTAAATTTTCTGCCGCCTTTATCTCTTTTTCCTTTATTTTTTGTGCTTTTAGATTTTTTTCCTCGGTTTCCTTAAGCCTTTCTTTCGTGGCTTCGACTGCCAAACCTCTGGGAATTAAGTAATTTCTGGCATATCCGTCTGCCAATACTTTTCTTTCTCCAGCTTTACCTAAATCTTTTATATCTTTTAACAAAATAACTTCCATAGATGTTAGACCTCCTCTTGTAACCTTATTTTTCTATAATCTATCAGGGCATCAAAAAGCCCAATTAAAATTAATAAAATGATAAATGGTATAGTGAAAATTAATATAAAAAAGAGTCCAAAAATCATAAAAAATATATTTTTTTTCATATGTGTTTTTGACCATAAATATAAAACTACTGATAAACCGTAATATAGAGCTATCGGGGTAATTATGGCCAGGATATTTGAACCTGCATAATAGATATTTGATGCTTGTTCTCGCCCCCACAACCATAGTCCCAGTCCTGCAATAAATATCCATACTACCTGCCAGGGCATTATTTCTCTGACAAAAGGCTGTTTTTTTAGACGTTTGTTTCCGTGAGTTTGGCTCACCCTTTCAGCAAGAAATAGCATGAAAAATATTACCATAATCCCCTGAACATAGTATAGCGCGGGTAAATGATTAAAAATAATGGTTACCATATCATTAAAACTTTCTTCAATATCCGCTTTGGTTATTCCCTGTTCTTCATATATTTGATAAAAATCATATTCCTCAAAATTATCTATGGCTTCTTGCATATACGCCTTTAACTCTGCTTCCTGTTCAGGTAATCCTGCTTGATCAGTCCCATAATAAAAAAATGATAAAAAAATGCTTATACCAATTAAAACAGTAACTACACCGCTTCTTTGTATAAAATAATAATTGTTATCGCAATTAGATAAATAACTCATGGCTATACCTGCCAACCCAAAAAAAAGCAGAAAAAGCAGAGTGCCATTTAACCCTAGAAGAATAAAAAGTATAACTAAATTAGTCAGGAATACTATGAATAACTGGCTGCGAGATACGTAAGTTCCCGCTATAATCAAGGTTGCTCCCCAAAGAATAGTTGTAAGTAAACTTATTGCTGGTACTAGTGCTATTAGAATGCATTCAATTGTTGATAGAGCTAAAAAAATAAATAAGGGCAGCAAATAATCACCTCTTTTTTCCCAGATAATTACGTAATTCCAGAAGATCTGTATTCCATTGTTCACTTTCAGTTGCATTATCTATACTATTATTTAATTTACTTTTGATCTGAACATCAGTACTGGTAAAATCTATTCCAATACGTCTGCCCAAAAGATAACAGATAATTATAATGGAAGCTAAAGCATCGCCAGCCACATCATCTCCTTTTTTTAAAAGAGCTTTGAATAAAGCGCCTACTGTATCTACCAGATCAGCTTTCAGCCATTCAATGACACGCAAGTTTTTGGCGATATCGATTTCTTTGCTCTTACCAATCAATGATTTCACCTCCCTATTTCTCTTCTACCACTTTAACCTATTCTTTCTTGAGATAAAAGATAAAGAAAACCCGACTGCGCCGCTACCTTAATGGCGAAGGCTAGAGAGCATCGTAATACCCGCAGCATTATGGGTGAGCGAAAGCGAACATCATTAGTTCCCAAAGGGTGAAGGGTAAAGAGCTAATACTATCGCCCTTTAAAAACTTATACTTCCCTGATAGTGCAAATAAGCCCTCTGATGAGGGCTTATTAATTTTCTTTATTCTGCTGTATAAGGTAGAAGAGCCACGACTCGCGCTCTTTTTACTGCTATTGTAAGCTGGCGCTGATGATTAGCACAGTTGCCAGTGATCCTGCGGGGTAAGATTTTACCTCTTTCAGTAATATATCTGCGTAATTTTGGTATCTCCTTGTAATCTATTGCCTCTATTTTATCAGCACAAAAATTACACTGACGTCTTTTTTTACGTCTGTCTTTTTTCAAAAATGTTCCCTCCTTTGTTTAGAAAGGTATCTCATCATCTCGTTGGTTTTCTACTATGTCTATTTCATCCCGGCTAACTTCACGTCCCAGTGCTTCCCAATCATCATTGAGCGGGTTTGCTGAAGCTGTAGTTTTGGCAGAGCTAGTCCCTTTATCAAGAAAACGCACATCGTCAGCAACAACTTGAGCGCTCTTACGCTTTTGCCCTTCTTTGTCTTCGTAGCTGCGAATCTGTAATCTTCCTTCCACAGCCACCAGTCTTCCTTTGCTCAGATAGTTGGCACAGTGTTCAGCTAATTGCCGCCAAGCTACGATATCAATAAAATCAGTTTCCTCTTTATTGTATTTGCGGTCAACTGCTAAAGTAAATGAAGCAACTGCTGTTCCATTTTGTAAATACCTTAGCTCCGGGTCACGAGTCAATCGGCCAATCAAAATAACTCTGTTAAGCAAGTTTATACACCCCCAACTTAGCTACTTTTCATCCTGACGAATTATCATGTGACGTAGAAATTTATCGGATAATTTGATAACCCTATCCAATTCCTGGACAGTATCCGCTGTACCTTTGAAAAACCATAAGCTGTAAACGCCTTCCAGATAATCCTGGATGCTATATGCCAGGCGTTTTTTGCCCCATCCATCTGCCTGATTGACAAATTCACCACCAAAGTCTGCAATAATCGATTGCAGCCTTTCTTTGGTTTCAGCGACCACCTCTTCAGACAGGTCCGGCTTCAAAATGAACATCATTTCATACGAACGCATAATACACCTCCTCCCTATGGACTAACCCAAACATGGGTAAAGGCCCCGATTGATAAACCGGAGCAGGGACTTCCGTAAATTATATCAGGAATGGATTGCGTATGCAAGTTAAAGCTTGCCTTTGATAAGCAAGCTCTTCAATTCTTTAAGAGGCTGTTCGATAATGTAGGTTTCATTAAAAAGGGCTTTTAATACCGCAATTGGTTCATGGTTATCTTCTCTTTTGATTGCTATTATACAAAAGTGCTTGCCTTCGCCTAAAGATTTTACGGTAACCAAATCACCACAAGCAAATCGGGATGTTGATACTATTTTTAAATTCATTAATTATCACCCCCAGCCCTTTTAGCTTGTTATATATTATGCATCAGGGGGATGATTGGTCCTGGTTCTTCTTACTTTCCACCCTAACCATTCTTTTTTCAAATTGACTGCGGGGAAGCATTACTATCCTGGCGCATCCCAGGCATTTAATTTTTATATCAGCACCCATGCGCGTGATTTCCCAGCTATAACTGCCACAAGGATGTGATTTTTTCATTCTCACTATATCTCCCAGCTCAAATTGTTTGCGTTCCAATTCTGCTCCCCCTTTTTTACAGACTTAGCCACGGTCGGAGTTTATAACCCTAATCGGTTGAAAACCTTTACGCAATACTCGTCCAACTATGGAGAAAAAGCATCCTTCCTGCTGTAAACTATCTGTGATTTGCGGTAGTTTATCCTGGTCAACGGACATCAAAATACCGCCTGCTGTTTCTGGCGAAAAAAGCACATCTCTAATTTCCTGCTTAACATCAGGAAAAAATTGTACTTTTCCATTTAGATAATCACGGTTTTTATAGGCACCACCAGGTATTAGTCCCATTTGGGCATATTCCAATGTTCCGGTCATGAAAGGTACCTGATCGGCTACCACCTCCACTGAAACATCGCTGGCCACGGCCAATTCAAAAAGATGCCCTAGAAATCCAAATCCCGTAACATCAGTTGCACCATGAACGCCAATTTTTTGCATAACCGAACATGCATCTTTATTTAAAATAGACATCCAGCGGGTTGCTTCTGAATAAGCGTCGTCAGATGCCAGATCAGCCTTGATTCCAGTTGATATAACTCCGTTTCCCAGGGGCTTTGTTAACAACAATATATCATCCTTCTGTGCCCCGCTGTTTGATATTATTTTATCCGGATGAATGATACCGCAGACAGCCAGTCCATATTTTGGTTCATTATCATCTACGGTATGTCCTCCTATCAGGAAGGCATCTGCTTCTTTAATCTTGTCAAGTCCGCCGGCCAGTATTTGTTTTAATAAACCCAGATCTCCGCAATCAGGAAAACAGACTATATTCATAGCCAAGAGCGGTTTACCGCCCATGGCGTAAATGTCATTGATGGCATTGGTCGCAGCTATCTGTCCAAAAATAAACGGATCGTCTACCATGGGTGTAAAAAAATCCAGGGTTTGTATAATAGCAATTTCATCATTTATTTTATAAACACCTGCATCATCCCTAGTCTCCAGTCCTACCAGGAGATTAGGGTCAGTGGGAAATACAAAATCTTTTAATATTTCTTCAAGGGTCCCCGGACCCATTTTAGCAGCTCATCCGGCTGCCCGAACCATCTCAGTCAGTCTAGTCATCAATTGCCCCTCCCTTGCTGGTAATTTTAAAAAGCTTGCATAAATGACAAGTACGCCTTATAGGACATATAAACATCTGCCTTGCTGACAACTTCAAATGGCGAATGCATCCCTAAAACTGCTACGCCGCAATCAACCACTTCCATACCATAACGGGCTAAATACTGAGCAACTGTACCTCCGCCGCCGATATCGACTTTTCCCAATTCCCCGGTTTGCCATACGATGCCATTGTCATCAAAAAGCTTACGCATTTTCCATAAAAACTCAGGATTGGCATCATTAGATTCAGCTTTACCTCGGGAACCGGTATATTTAGTGAGAACTACCCCCTGAGACAAGAAGCTGCAATTGTCTTTTTCAAAAACCTCCGGATAATTCGGATCTACTGCTGCATTTACATCCGCAGAAAGAGCATATGATTGTGAAAGACATTTACGTACCGAAAAATAGTCTACCGGGCCACTTAAGTGCATTAATTCAACAATCAAATTTTCCAGCAAGATAGATTGCAGCCCCGTATTGCCTGTGCTCCCTATTTCTTCCTTATCAACAAAAAGACACAAAGCAGTAATATCCGGATCATTCACTTCAAGAACCGCCTGTAAAGCTGCATAGGCACTAACCCGGTCATCATGCCCATAAGCTCCGATCATACTGCGGTCTAACCCTACTTCATTGGCTTTAATGGCTGGAATAAGCTGTAATTCTGCACTGATAAAGTCTGATTCCTCTACATCATACCGCTCTTTAAAAAATTGTAATATTCTTTCTTTAACAGGACTTTCTCCTTCCGATAAAGGACGACTGCCTACAACGGGAGTTAGTCTCTCACCAGTAATAACTTCCGCCATTTTCTTTTCCATCTGCTCCTTTGCCAGGTGAGGCAGCAAATCGGCTATGGTCAATACCGGGTCGCCTTCTTTGAGTCCAATCCTGATATTTATCGGGGTCCCGTTTTTCTTATATACTACCCCGTTTAAGGCCAACGGAATAGCAACCCAATGGTATTTTTTTATACCTCCATAATAATGAGTTTTGAATAAACTTAATCCATCTGCTTCATATACAGGGTTTGCTTTTAAATCTATCCGTGGTGTGTCGATATGAGATACCACCAGATTTAATCCTTCTGTTAAAGGCCTTTTCCCAACTACTAAAAGTGCCGCTGCCTTATCTTTTATATTAACTACTATCTTATTCCCCGGCATAATCCTTGGGATCTGTTCCAATGGCTGAAAATTTTTTTCTAAAGCTTTATTGATTATAAATGAAACTGCTTCTCTTTCAGTTTTTACTTCATTTAAGAAATCAATATATCCCATACTAAACTGATTACATAATTTTATTTGTTCATCATTCATTTTAAGCCATGCATTTCCTGCCTGTGGTTTTTTATCTGACATTATTATAATCCGCCTCCTTAATACAGTATTCTTATATTGCCGGCCAAGGCAACTGCCTATGCATATTATTGATTATGATAATTAAATTATCAAATAAGCTCCCCAAATATTTAATGAGTAACGAATCCCGCATATAATTTGAGAATTCTGCCGCTCCAAATATATCTAATCTGGCAGCAATCTCTAATGGCGGTATTGCTAAACCTGCAATGATAGAGAAAATAAGTATTGTTTGCAAAATGGCTATTACCATCCCCAGCACCCGGTTAAAGCTGCCCAAAACACCCACAGATGCAATATAGCTTAGCACCTTAAAAAAGAGCATTAAAAAGAGGTAAGCTACTAGAAATAATACTACAAAAGATATCGGTTGAAATATAAAACAAGCTAATTGTTGTATTGGGTTCAGAATCTCTTCGTTTTTAATGATAAATGATAAAAAATGTTCTTCTTCAAATAATGCTAAAACAGGCACCTGTTGTATAATAAGTTTGCTGAGCTTATTAACAATATTAAATTTTAGATCTAAGAAATTAATAAAATCATTTCTCCAAAATATCGCTGCCACAATTGCCAGCAATGCGCTGATCATTTTTCCTAATGAGGCGATTAATCCATGTCTATAACCATTCAAGGCACTTAAGAATAGGATTGAAATAATAAAATAATCAACCAAATTGGTGTGCATAACATCACCTCAGGATCAAGTTATTAATGATTATAGCATTATTAATATAATACAAATATTAACAATGGAAAGAGTGCTGGTATACCAGCGTATAATATAATAAAATTACTTTCGCTTTTTTCTATTTAATTGATAATAGAAAACAGTTGCAGTTATTATATAATTAGTGTATATCTGAAAAAGAGCCTTATGCCCTTTGAAGGAGAATAAAATGGATATTCAAATTTTTAACAGTCTATATTTAATGAGTGGTTATCTCAAAGAATTTGGGTTTTTAGCCCCATTTGTCGCTTTTGGTTTATTCGTATTACAGGCAGCACTGCCGGTCTTCCCCTATATTATTTTGGCGGCTGCTGGTGGTCTGCTTTTTGGTTTTAAAATGGGTTTTTTACTTTCCTGGGCAGGTGCTTTGGTTGGTGCTAGTTTAGCTTACTGGGCATGCCGTTATGCTGCTGCCGATTGGACAAAACGTTTTATTAAAAAGCGTTTTAACTATGATATTGATAAAATGGATATTGGTTTGGCCTTCTGGAGCATATTAATTGCGAGAATTATACCGGTTGTTCCTACACCAGCTATTAATGCTGCGGCAGCAGTGACTGGCGTATCTTTTTGGAATTTCTTCTTTTCTTCAGCTTTAGGTAAAATTCCGACTGCCATTTTGTATACAGGGTTGGGTATAAGTATTTTTAAATATCAGGATATAAAACTAACACTGGTTATCATTGGGCTTATACTGATATTGGCTGCGTTTGGTTATTATGGCCGAAGAAAATATGTCCATTAATCTTGCTTCTTCGTCAAAATATCAATAGAAAATAATTCTTTGTAGATATTTCCCGGGAAATAAATTTATTGTCTGTTTTTATATTTTTTTTGAATAGAAACTAAAAAGCACCCGGTTTTAACCTGGTGCTGTATTTTTTATTGGCGGAAGCGTGTGGGAATCGAACCCACCCACCGCAGGATCACTACGGCGCAAACTGGATTTGAAGTCCAGGCGACCCACCAGGACCGATCCGCCTCCGAAAAAGACAATATTATTGCGATAAAAAGTATATAACCTCAAATGACAAAAGTCAAATATAGTTATTGCTTATTCGTCTTCTTCGGCTCGAACTATGACAGATTCTATTTCGTATCCTTGTGCTTCAAAGGCTTTAATCAATGCTTCATTCTCTAATGATTCTAACCGTAGTATTACTTTGTACTTTTCTTTCTTTTCTTCGTAATAAACAACTGTATTTAATATATTAACTCCATTATTCGCTATAATTGCTGTAATTTCTGCCAGCCTGCCTGGTCTTTCTTTTACATATAAATCAATTCTGCTATGGACTTTTTTTACCCCTAAAATATCAATTAAAGCATCAAAAATGTCTGTTTCCGTTACTATCCCTACCAACTTGCCATTTTCTAGAACTGGCAGGCCGCTTATTTTGTTTTGCCGCATTATCTTTGCTGCAGTTTCAATATAATTTTCAGGTGTAACAGTAATGACTTTTTGTTTTTTAGGAAGAATATCCTTGATTTTCGTTTTTGCCAGTAGATAGTTAAGCTCGTGAATGCTTAATGTGGTTGCCGTCGAAGGCGCTGCCTGATTTAAATCTGTTAATGTAATTATTCCGACCAACTTGTCTTTATCAAGTACCGGAAGCCTGCGAATATTATTATCTTTCATCATACGAAAAGCTTCAGCTACACTTGTATCCATCTGAACTGTTTTAACCCCGATTGTCATACGGTCTTTTACTTTCATGGTCTGCCCCCCTTTAATTTCACTAATAAATTAACCGCCTAAATAGGCACTTTTTACTTCTTCACTATTCATTAAGTCTTTCGCTTCTCCATGAAGAACAATTTCGCCAGTTTCTATAACATAAGCCTTATGGGCTATGGACAAAGCCATATGGGCATTCTGTTCAACCAGTAAGATAGTCGTTCCCTTCTCATTGATATCCTTGATAATTTCAAATATTTCTTTCACCAATAAGGGAGCTAATCCCATAGATGGTTCATCCATCAGCAGTAACTGCGGTCTTGCCATTAATGCCCTGCCAATTGCCAGCATTTGTTGTTCACCACCGCTAAGTGTTCCTGCCATCTGTTTTCTTCGTTCTTTTAAGCGGGGAAATCGGGTAAATACATTTTCCATGTCATCAGCCATGGCTTTTTTATCTTTACGTAGGTAAGCACCCATTTCCAAGTTTTCCAATACACTCATGGATGCAAATACTCTTCTGCCTTCCGGAACCTGGGAAATGCCCATCTCGACTATTTTTTCCGGTGCTACTTTAGTTAATTCTGTATTTTTATATACAATGGAGCCGTTACGTGGACGTAAAAGTCCAGAAATAGTTTTTAAAGTGGTCGTTTTTCCAGCCCCATTTGCACCGATTAAAGTTACAATAGTTCCTTGTTCAACTTCAATGGACAATTTCTTCAGGGCATGAATTGCTCCATAATAAACATCAAGGTCTACACTTCTAAGCACCTATTCTCCCTCCTCTCCGAGATAAGCTTCTACAACTCGTTTATTTCTTCTGATATCTTCCGGTTTACCCTCAGCAATAATTTGGCCATAATCCAGTACATAAATTCGCTCACAAACTCCCATTACTAAAGACATATCGTGTTCGATCAGAAGTATAGAAAGCTTGAACTCCCGTCTGATCTGAGCTATTAAATTCATTAACTCGTTGGTTTCCTGGGGGTTCATCCCTGCTGCTGGTTCATCTAGAATCAACATGGTAGGCTTAGTTGCCATGGCCCTGGCAATCTCCAGACGGCGTTGCTCCCCGTAAGGCATATTTTTGGCCAGTTCATCCTTTTTATCATCCAGTTTAAAAATTTCTAAATACTTCATTGCTTCCTTTTCTATTATTTCTTCTCCCTTGAAAAATCCGGGTGTTCTGAATATAGCACTAAAAAAATTGTAGGGCACATTTTTATGTGCGGCTATTTTAACATTATCCAGAACAGATAAATCATTGAAAAGGCGTATGTTCTGAAAGGTTCGGGCAATCCCTCTGGCGCATATTGCATGTGGAGCCATGCCGGTAATGTTTTGTCCGTTAAATATGATACTACCCTGGTCTGGCTTATATACACCTGTGATAAGATTAAATACGGTGGTCTTGCCTGCCCCGTTGGGACCAATCAACCCTACCAGCTCATTTTGCTCCAGAAAGAAATTGACATTAAGCACCGCACTCAAACCACCAAATGATTTATCTAAGCTATTAATTTCGATTATGCTCATTTTTTCTTCCACTCCAAATCCTGCCAAATGTCTGCCTGCTCAGTTCTTTATTACCCATCAATCCCTGAGGACGGTAGATCATTACGATAATTAAAATAAGCGCATATAAAATCATTCTGATAGCCGGGAAAGATTGCAGTGCAGCAGTTAATGCGGTTATAAAAATGGCTGCGATAATGGCTCCGCTAGTACTGCCTAATCCGCCTAAGACCACCATTACTAAAATGTCAAATGATTTTAGGAAGTTGAAGGTTTCCGGTTTTATTATATAAAAGAAATGCGCATACATAGCTCCGGCCAGGCCGGCGAACATCGCACCGATTACAAATGCAATAACTTTATATTTGGTAGTATTTATGCCCATTAGCTCAGAAGCAACCTCATCCTCCCGGACTGATATAATAGCTCTTCCGTAACTGGAATTAATCAAGTTAACTACCACCAAAGTCGTAATTACCGCGGCTGCAAACAACCATGGCCAGGTGGTCAATTTTGTAATTCCCAACACCCCTGCAGGCCCATTTACATAATCAATATTTTGCAAGGTTACGCGAATGATTTCACCAAATGCCAGGGTTGCAATAGCCAGGTAATCGCCTTTAAGTCTTAATGTTGGTACACCGATAATAAATCCGCACACACCTGCTGCCAAGCAAGCAGCAAAGATTCCTGCTATAAATGGCTGTCCCAGCATTTGAGTCAAGATAACAGAAGCATATGCTCCTACCGCCATAAAACCTGCATGTCCCAGAGATAATTGCCCGGTAAAACCGTTGATCAGACTCAAGCTTACAGAAAGAATAATATTAATGCACATGGAAGCTAAATTTATCTGGTAATACTGATTAAGCAATCCGGTAGTAATAAAATACTGCACCAGTGTGAATAAAGCCGCCAATATCAATACATCTGCACAAAACCTGATGAACTTGTTTTTTAATATCTGCATTTCATTCACCTACACTTTTTCGCCGGTATCTTTACCAAAGAGACCAGTAGGTTTAATCAAAAGAATCAAAATTAATACACCGAAAGCAACTGCATCACGATAGAGGCTGCTGCCGTATCCACTAACCATCGTTTCTAGTAACCCCATTAAAAATCCGCCTACCATAGCACCAGGAATGATGCCGATGCCTCCAAGTACTGCTGCCACGAAAGCTTTTAATCCCGGAATAATACCCATCAGGGGATTTACTGTACTATAATAAACACCGTACATTACACCTGCCGCTGCTGCCAAAGCTGAACCGATAGCAAATGTAATGGAGATGGTTTTGTCGACGCTAATGCCCATGAGGACTGCTGCTTCTTGATCCAACGATACTGCCCGCATGGCTTTCCCTGTTTTTGTCCATTTAATAATATATTGCAGAATCAGCATTAAAACCACTGCTGAAACGACAACAAAGATGTCCTTGTTCAAAACTGAAAGTCCAGCCAAATCATAAGCTTTGATTGGAAAAGCTGATTCAGGAAAGACCTTCTGTGATGGTCCCAGCAAGAATATAGTTATATACTCCAAGAATAAAGATACCCCAATTGCAGTAATTAGTGCCGCAATACGTGTCGAATTACGCAAGGGGCGATATGCCACTTTCTCAATAATTACCCCCAAAACTGCGCAGGCAATCATTGCTGTCACCATAGCAACCATAATATTGGTTCCCAGCAGTGTCAGTGAAAAATAACCTACAAAGGCACCCACCATCATAATATCACCGTGGGCAAAGTTTATCAGCTTTATAATGCCATAAACCATGGTATAGCCGAGAGCAATCAGTGCATAAATTGCACCTAGTGACAGACCATTGACGATTTGTTGCGTAAATTCCAGCAAAGTTGCCACTTCCTCCTACTAATCCTTATTAATGGAAGAGGGGAAAAAGACCCCCTCTTCCATTTTAAATTTTATTAAGGTTGAATACGTGTATTCATCACTTGTTTGCCATCTTTAAATTCAATTACAACACCTGCTTTAACCGGGTTGTGTTGTTCATCTATGCTCATTTTACCGGTGATTCCCTGAAAATCAGTAATATTCTCAAGAGCCTCAGTTAATTTAACGGAATCAGCTTCACCTGCATCTTTTAATCCTTGAATCATGATTTGTACTGCATCATAACCTAAGGCTGCAAAAGCATCCGGATCTTTGTTGTATTTGGCTTTATAGGCTTCAACAAACTTCACTACATTGGGGTCCTGATCCTGTGAAGAATAGTGGTTGGTAAAATAAGTATTGTTTAAGGCTTCGTTACCAGCAACACTCACCATATCCGGTGAATCCCAGCCGTCTGGTCCACCAATTGGTGCAGTAATTCCCAACTCGCGTGCCTGTTTAATTAGAGGAGCTACTTCCTGATAATAGCCAGGGACATAAATGAAATCAGGATTTAAGCCCTTAATTTTGGTCAATGCCGCTCTAAAGTCACGATCGTCTTTTACAAAACCTTCTTTGGCTACAATTTTGCCACCCTTTTCAATAAAGGTTTTTTCAAAGTATTCCGCCAGTCCCTTACCGTAGTCACTGGAGTTGTCGCAATAAATAACGGCACTTTTAGCTTGCAGATTATCAGCTGCAAATTGGGCCATTAAGGTTCCCTGGAATGGATCGATAAAGCAAACCCGGAAAATATAATCTCTGGTTGCACCGGTTTTGTCATCTACTGTTACGTTAGCTGCAGTAGCTGCCGGAGCAATAAGGGGAATTTTATTATCCATCATAACCGGGGTACTTCCTGCTACATTCCCGCTGGTTAGCGGTCCAATCTGAGCTACGATTTTTTCACCAACCAGGGCGGCGCTCACGCTCATAGCTTCATCAGCCACGGATTTACAGTCTCTCTCGATTGGGTTAATTTGCATACCCAACACACCACCATCGGCATTAGCCTGTTCGATAGCAAGGATAGCGCCATCTCTGGCATTACTTCCATAGCTGGCCACACCACCGGATAATTCAACATTGACTCCTACATTAATTTTTTCTGCTTTATCTCCGGCATTATCACCAGTATCCTTTGTTTCCCCACCACAACCGGCAACGATAGCAAGCATAAATACCATTATTATAAATGCCGCTATTTTTTTTCTACCATTTCTTTTCATCCCGTTCCTCCTCATTATGTTTTTAATATCATGACTCCGTTAGCCATGAAAATTAATTACACTAAACTTTACATCATTATTATTTCGCTTTAATTCTCATATCTCCTATGCGACGAGTAAAACGAATTCTATCATAATATTCTACCAGAGGCAGCGCATACTTTCGAGAAGTTTTTAAAAGATCTCTTGCTGTTGCTAAACTAAGTTCCTTATTTTCTTTAAAATACTCTTCCAGAATCCTTTTTCCTTCTTCAATCGCTATTTTGGAGAAATAAATATCTCCTTCCAATTTAATTATCTGTCCTTTATTAACCATATAATTTAAAACTTCAGCCATATCTGCATTATTAATATTCAGATCGTTTTGTATTTCTTCAATAGAAGGCGGATTAAACAACTGTTGATTCAAAATATCAATAGTGTAATTAATTGCTCTTTCCTCTTTTTTACCCGGTATCGGAATGTAATTAAAAAGACTGATTTCATTACTTCTGCTGACTAAGTATTGTTGCTCTTCAAGATTCTTCAATATTGCATTAAAAGCTTTACTGTTAATATTACTGAAAAATTTGCTGCGCATATCTTCTTTTGGATAGCCGGTACGCAAGGGGTATTTAATGTAATATTGGGATAGTGTGCTTT
>JAAZFJ010000161.1 GCA_012511795.1 Syntrophomonadaceae bacterium | reverse complement strand
AAAGCTACTCCCAGCATTAAAAGTATCAATCAAATCAATGGCCCCTACCAGACCTAACTGAGTAAGGGCACCGATAAACACTCATTATTTATTAATTGCTAAGAAACTCTATTTTTATTTTTAGCAGTTTTATCCCGTATATTTTTATCAAGTATCATTTTGCGCAGACGCAGGTTTTGCGATGTTACTTCCAATAATTCATCTTCGGCCAAAAATTCCAAAAAATTCTCCAGTGACATAATCAACGGAGGCACCAGCTTTAGTGCATCATCGGAACCTGATGCTCTGGTATTGGTTAGCTGTTTCTTCTTACAGACATTAACGGTAATATCTCCGCTGCGTGAATTTTCGCCAACAATCATGCCTTCATAAACTTCAGTTCCAGGACTAATAAAGAGAATTCCTCTTTCCTGGGAATTATAAAGACCATAAGCAACTGCTGTACCAGTTTCAGATGCTACCAGTGAACCTCGGTTACGATTATTAATATCACCTTTATATAATTGATAGCTTTCAAATAGATGATTCATCAGGCCTGTGCCTCTGGTCAGGGTTAAAAATCCTGAACGGTAGCCGATCAAACCTCGTGCAGGAATGCTAAATTCCAACTTTACAGTGCTGGAGGAAGAGTTTTCAATACTCGCAAGTTCTCCTTTACGTTTGGAAGTATATTCAATTACTGAGCCCATAAATTCCTCAGGTACTTCAATGAATAGTCTTTCAACAGGTTCATGAATCACACCCTCAATTTCTTTTAATATTACTTCCGGGCGGGTCACGGCAAATTCATATCCTTCGCGGCGCATAGTTTCAATCAGAATAGACAGGTGCAATTCCCCTCTTCCTGATACTTTAAATGTATCAGGATTGAGTTCTTCTATCTGCATAGATACATTGGAAAGCAGTTCTCTTTCCAGTCGGTCCTTTAAATGGCGGCTGGTTACATAATTACCCTCACGCCCAGCCATAGGACTATCATTAACCACAAAATTCATTGAAATGGTTGGCTGATCGATTTGCACAAAAAACACAGGCTCGATTTTTTCAGGTGAACATAGTGTCTCTCCAATGTTGATTGCTTCAATACCAGATATGGCAACAATTTCTCCGGTACCAGCGGATTCAACTTCAACCCGGCTTAAGCCTTCAAAAACACTTAGATTACTTATTTTAACTTTTTGCTGCTTGCCTTCATTATTACACAGAATTACTTCCTGACCTTTTTTTAATTGGCCTCGAGCTATTTTACCAATACCTATTCTGCCCACATAATTATCATAATCAAGGGAAGAAATTGCTATCTGAAAAGGTTCGTTACTGTCACCTGCTGGAGAAGGGATATTATTGATTATGGCTTCCAGTAAAGGTTTCATACTATCGGAATTGCCGTCCAAAGAATCTTTGGCTACTCCCCATTTTGCAGATGCATATACAATTGGAAAATCCAGCTGCAGTTCATTAGCATTAAGATCAATAAATAAATCAAGAACTTTATCAATAACTTCATGAGGACGGGCGTCAGGCCTGTCGATTTTATTTATCACAACAATAGATTTTAAGCCGGCTGCCAATGCCTTACTCAATACAAACCGTGTTTGGGGCATGGGACCTTCAAAGGCATCAACAAGAAGCAGCACGCCGTCAACCATGTTTATAATTCGTTCCACTTCACCACCGAAATCTGCATGCCCAGGAGTGTCAATTATGTTAATTTTTGTATCACCATAGCGGATACTAGTGTTCTTTGATAAGATTGTTATACCACGTTCACGCTCCAGGTCATTATTATCCATGACCCGATCGGGTATATTCTGATTAATGTGAAAACAACCATTCTGTTTGAGCAATTTGTCCACCAGGGTTGTTTTACCATGATCAACGTGAGCAACAATGGCTATATTTCTAATATTAAATGATGGTAACATAAACAGTCCCTTCTATCTTTACCGTTTTATTCGCAACATCCTATTATAGCAAGCGATTTATTAATTTGACAATAAAAAAGCAAAATACTTAAATTTAGAAAGAAAAAGAATAAGCATATTATCTTAAGCGAGAGGGTTTTGCAGAATCAAGATAGCAGACCTAAGCATATTGGTCAAAATTTTCTTCTATAATATTATGATATCCAAAAAAAGAAAAGTAATTAATATTGTTAAAACTGTTAATAATATAAAGACAGACAATCATTTTGTAACAATATATATATCACATATATAATAGTAAATATTATTGAAAAATAATCTTTCAAAATGCCATACAGTCAAAGAAAAAGTCCATATAGTAGAAAGAAAAATAAAAAATTATTTGGTATCTATTGTTGACATTTGTCGCTGACGATGATATTATAAATCTTGCGCCCATCAGAGATTATTGGGCAGCGAAGTTCTGATAAAACTTAAACAGCAAGACTAAAAGTGCGAAAAAAGTTATATGCGAAAAGGTATATAACGGCTCAATAGACAAAGAAAACAAAAGCCAGAGATACTGGCTGGGATAAACTTTT
>JAAZFJ010000160.1 GCA_012511795.1 Syntrophomonadaceae bacterium | reverse complement strand
CTTTCTGATATGGAGAAACAGATGGCAGTGTTATCGGGAGATAATCTGCAAAAAGTAATGGATGATTATGCCAGAGTAACTGCACTGTATGAAAATTTGGATGGGTATCAATGTGAAAGTCTTGCAAAGAAAATCTTATTGGGAGTTGGATTTAAGGAGGATGACTTTAACAAGCCACTAACCAATTTTAGTGGTGGAGAAAAGACCCGGATCCATCTGGCGCGATTATTGGCGTTGAGCCCGGAGTTACTTCTTCTGGATGAACCTACCAATCATCTTGATATGACTTCCGTTGAATGGCTGGAAAGTTATTTAATAAATTATCAGGGTACTGTGGCAGTAGTGTCACACGATCGTATGTTTTTAGATCGAATTGCTACCCGAGTAGCAGAAATCAGAGGCGGTAAGCTTATAAGCTTTACCGGTAACTATTCGTCATTTCTAGAGAAAAGACAAGCTTTAGATATGGCGGCACAAAATGAGTTTGAACAACAGCAGAAAAAAATCAAAGCTACCGAAGATTTTATTCGCCGATATCAGGCGGGAGTGAAAGCTAAACAAGCCAGGGGGCGTCAATCACAACTGGATCGATTGGAAAGAATAGAAGAACCTGATAAGGTCCTTACCTGGAGCAGCAACCCCATGAAACTAAATAGAGAGAGCGGACAGGACGTTTTACAAATTAAATCTATCAGTAAGCATTATGCTGGCAAGGCTATTTTAGATAAAATCGAACTGTTGATTAGGAAAGGCGAAAAGTTGGCCTTGATCGGTGAAAATGGCAGTGGTAAAACTACCTTGCTTAAAATTATTATAGGTGAACTAACCGCAGATCAGGGTAGTGTCATTAAAGGAAGCCAGGTTGATATCGGCTATTTCTCCCAGGAACATGAGAATTTAAATCTTAACGGTACTGTACTTGATGAAATCATGGATAATTTTGCAATGACCCTGGGAGAAGCTCGCTTTTACCTTGGATCAATGCTCTTTAGAGGGGAAGACGTTTTTAAAAAAATAGAAGACTTAAGTGGAGGAGAACAAGGAAGGCTGGCCTTGTTAAAATTAATACTATCGGGAGCCAATTTTCTGGTTCTGGATGAACCTACCAACCATCTGGACATTGACAGCCGCCAGGCAACAGCTGAAATGCTTAAAGATTACCCCGGTACTATATTGTTTGTATCCCATGACCGTTATTTTATTGACTATATTGCTGATCATATCCTGGCTCTGGAAGCCGGAAAAATTACCCGGTACTGGGGTAATTACAGTTATTATACAGAAAAAAAGCTGGCTCAGGGTCAGTTGACATCTACAGAGAAGAAGAAAGTAAAGCAGGACAATATCTCACCTGAACAGGAATTGCGCCTTTTGCAAAAGCAACAGGATAAGACCCGCAGACAATTAATAAGAGCTATTTCAACTTTGGAAGAAGAGATTACTCTTATGGAAGAGACAAAACAAGATGTGGAAAATGTTTTGTCTTCAGTAGAAACTTATCAGGATGAAAGCGCAAAAGATATCCTGGAACAATATCAATCTGTTTTACAGGAACTGGAGAAATCAATTCAGGAATGGGAAAGATTAAACCATAAGCTTTTAGAACTGGAAAGTAATTTACATTTTGGCAACGGTAATTTTTAACAGCAAATATGAATAACCATCTTTAACATATAGACATAGTTTAATTTAGTAAACTGGTTAAAAGGAAGTTACTTAATGATTACAAAAATGCAACAGGATTTG
>JAAZFJ010000159.1 GCA_012511795.1 Syntrophomonadaceae bacterium | reverse complement strand
TTCTATGAAGCCAATCTGCAGTAAGCTGTTCTACCTCTTCAAACCTGCGGTTGCGGGAAGTGATCAGAATGATCTCATGGTCCTTTTTTAATTCCCGGATGACTTCAGCAGCCATTTCTTTAGGCTTTATATCGTGATAAATATCAGGCAGATATTGATCAAAGAATTGATCCGCGGTCTCTGTATCCCAGCCCAGCGCATCTTCCAAGTAGTAATAATTAGGATCGTTGATTGTATTCAAGCCTCGCGGCTGGCCAAAGACCCGGGCATAATGCATGATCATTTCAGTAGTATAGGTAATAGTATTATCAATATCTATTCCAAGCTTCACTTTATACTCTCCTCCCCAAAAAGCTGTCACTTACTATCCTACTTCTTTATCTTTGTTGCTGACAAGTCCATTTCCTGCCATGCTGCATTAAAAAGGAAAGAATGACCCTTGCCTGTCCCCTATCAAAATCCGATTCTCCCCTGCCCTTGATTGGAAAGGAGAATGTCCCGATGAATAACTTAGGTGAATATGTCTCATAGAGATCTTCAAAGTAAAGAGGAAAAAAATTCATAACTGTTTACTTATGACAAATATAAAACTATCGAATTATACTTATACAAAAAATCGGTGTATGATTTTTTTAAGGAGAAGATTTTCGAGAGTTGTTAAAAAAATGGGCTTGAAGGGGAAATAATTCACAAGTTAAGGAGAGGGGAAAAGTGATATTAGGGCTTTCAATTATTATTTCTGCGTGCTTGTTTCTTGGATTGTCAGCATATAAAGCCTTTCAGTATGCACAGATGCCGCTGCACGGAAGAATGGAACTATATCCGGTGCCCCTTGAAAAGGAACGCCATATTTATGGAGGTTCTTATATGGAAGAACCGCAGTGGTGGAGCAAACCCCGTGAGATTTCCAAAACGGCAGAGCTCATTGATATGCTGAAGGAAATGCTGTTTATCAAAAAGCTTTTTGATCATCAAAGATCATTGTGGTGGGCCTCCTACATATTTCACCTGGGAATTTATTTTCTGATCGCCTGGATGTTACTGTTGATCACCGGCGCATTAACAGATCTCGCCGGAGCATCAGTCAATGCACATCAAACATTATGGACAGCATTTCTTTATTACTTGACTATATTTACCGGGCTGGTTGGTTTTGCGATCACTACAGCCGGGGCAGCCCTTCTTCTGCTTCGCAGGATTTTTGATCCGGTCTTAAAAAAGTACACGACTCTTCAGGAGTATTTCAATCTGGTCCTGCTTCTGGCTGCTTTGCTAAGCGGTATTATCATCTGGAGCCCGGACTTAACCTTTGAAACGGCCCGGCAGGTCACTGCTGATGTCATGACCCTGTCGGTGGTGCCTAATACTGCGCTGGTCATACATTTTATTTTACTGGAGGTAACTTTTATATATATTCCTTTAAGCAAGATGAGTCATTATGTGGGAAAATATTTTTCCTTTCATAAGGTGCTTTGGGAAAATGAGCCCAATCTAAACGGCAGTGAAATGGAAAACAAGATTAAAAACGCATTGGGGAATAAAGTATATACCCTGTGGTCGGCACCTCATATGCAGGAACCGTCAGCAAAATAAAGCAATAGGGTGATTGGATATGATGAAGGAAAAAGATTTGAGACCAAAGGAATTAGGCAGGCCAGCTGAACAACTGATCCATTTAGATCAGCTTATGCCCTTAAGCTTCCCTTATGATCAACCGGGAATGGAAACTGATTTTCCTGCTGTAAAACCGGAATGGCAGGAAAAATACTGCACCTCTTTAGATGGCTGTGTGGCCATTGATACACTCACACGTCCCAAGACAGAAGAAGAAGAAAAAGAGTTCATTCAACAATTCTTAAGTGGTTTGGGAAAAGTATTTTCCGATGCCAACAATAGTGTGCTGCAGCCGCTGAAATTATCTTTTGAATACTGCGCCAAGTGCAACACTTGCTCTGATGCCTGTCATGTTTATAAAGGGTCCGGTGAAAATGAGTTATACAGGCCTATATTCCGCTCAGATGTTTTCAGAAAAATATTCAATCAGTATTTTACGTCCGGTGGGAAACTGAAGAAAAAATTTATCGGAGCAGATATTGAAGTGAATTGGGAAACAGTGGCCAGGCTGGGTGAGCTGGCTTACCGTTGTAATCTGTGCAGACGCTGTGCCCAGACTTGCCCCCTGGGGTTGGATAATTCCCTTTTCGCCAAGGAGATCCGGAAAATATTCAGTCAGGAAATGGGCATTGCACCCACACCTTTACATGCCAAAGGGACTATGCTGCAGCTTAAAACCGGTTCTTCCACCGGGATCGGCAAAGCTGCTTTTTTGGACATGATCGAATTTCTGGAAGAGGATATTGAAGACCGGATCGGACGCAAAGTGAAGATCCCCATCGATAAGGAAGGGGCAGATATACTCTTAAGCCATAATGCCGGGGAATTTGTGGCCTGGCCGGAAAATCCCGCTGCCTTTGCGATCCTTTTCGAGGAAGCCGGTGTTGACTGGACCTTGAGCAGTGAAATGCTGGGCTATGACAGCGTTAATTATGGCATATGGTATGACGATGCCCAGGCTAAAAAAGTGGCTTTAAAGCAAATGAAGGTGGCTAAAGAACTGGGAGTAAAAAGAATGGTCATTGGTGAATGCGGTCACGCTCACAAAGCCCTGGGAGTGGTAGCAGACCGCTATGTTTACCCGGAAGAGAAGATTCCGGTGGAAAGCTGGATCCCCATCATGTGGGAATTGGTCAGAACCGGGAGGCTGCGCTTTGATCCCGAGAAAAATAACTTCCCGGTAACTCTGCATGATCCCTGTAATATGGTGCGGCAAATGGGGATCGTTCAGCCCCAGCGAAATATTTTAAAAGTGATCGCTCCCCAGTTTAGAGAAATGACTCCCCATGGAGTTGACAACTATTGCTGCGGCGGCGGAAGCGGTTTTGCCATTATGAGCAGCCCGAATTTTGGGCAGTTTCGCGATAAAGTCAGTGCCCGCATGAAGTTTGACCAGATCTTAAGGGCATTTTCAGACACGATAATTGATAAATCGATACCTAAATATGTTTGTGCTCCTTGTTCAAACTGCAAAGGAACCATCCGGGAGATATTAAGTCACTACCAGGCAACTGACAAGTTCAATGTCAGGTACGGTGGACTGGTGGATCTGATGGTCAATGGGCTGGCAAGTATTGATAAACCTTATCTGGAATTTTTAAGCGATCAACAGATATAAGATGAACCAGCTGAATTATGATCTGAAAAGCGACACATATACATAGATAGTAAGAATCATTCGTATTTATTAAGGGAGGTGGAGAAAGTTGTACATGGTTTCTATCGATGAAGATACATGCACCGGCTGTGATTTATGTGCTGACAGCTGCCCGGCTGAACTATTAACCTTTGATGAAGAAAAACAAAAGACCTATGTTACCGGAGACGAAGCAGAATGTATGGGTTGTGAAGCATGTATCGCTGTTTGCGAAAGCGGCGCTATTTCAATTATAGAAATATAGTTAAAAATTTGAGAGGAGGTTGGATCATGCCGGAAGATAAAAAAACGCCACAATTGGATGAGTTGGAAAAGGGGCCCTGGCCCAGTTTTGTTACCGAGATGAAAAGAGCGGCTGAGAAAAACCCTGCTGCCAGTGATTTACTAGGGCTTCTGGAACGTTCCTATGAAGATAAAACAGGGCATTGGAAGCACGGCGGGATCGTTGGAGTAAGAGGATATGGCGGGGGTGTTATTGGACGGTACACTGATTTACCGGAGGAATTTCCTAATCTCAGGGAGTTTCATACCATGAGGGTCAATCATCCCAGCGGCTGGTTTTATACCTCTGAATCTCTGCGGGAAATATGTGATATCTGGGAAAAGCATGGCAGCGGCCTGACAAACTTTCACGGTTCTACCGGGGATATTATCCTGCTGGGCATGAAAACGGAAGAATTACAGCCTACCTTTGATGAACTCAGTGATGCCGGCTATGATCTGGGGGGTTCGGGTTCAGACCTGCGTTCACCCAGCTGTTGTGTGGGGCCGGCCCGCTGTGAATATGCCTGTTACGATACCCTGGATATGTGTTACGACATCACTAATGAATTTCAGGATGAATTACACCGTCCCATGTGGCCTTATAAATTTAAAATAAAAATGTCCGGCTGCGCCAATGACTGCGTAGCAGCCATTGCCCGCGCCGATTGCTCAGTAATCGGCACTTGGCGTGATACGATCATCATTGACCAGGAAGAAGTAAAAAAATACGCAGAAAGCGGTATGAACATCCAACGGGTGGTTTGTGATAAATGTCCCACCCGTGCTCTGGAATATGATGCAGAAAAGAAAGAACTGACCGTTATTCCCGAAGATTGTTCCCGCTGCATGCATTGTATCAATATGATGCCCAAAGCAATCCAGCCCGGCAAAGAGAAAGGGGCCAGCATTCTTATGGGAGGGAAATCCACCATTGTTAAATCTGCTTTCATGTCCTGGGTCATTGTACCTTTCATGAAAATGGAACCACCTTACGATGAATTCAAGGATATGATCCGCCGCATCTGGGATTGGTGGGATGAAAACGGCAAGACCCGTGAAAGATTAGGTGAATTGATTTACCGGGTGGGAATGACGACCTTTTTAAAAGAAGTGGGACTGCCGCCAGTACCCCAGATGGTTTTCCGGCCTCGGGCCAATCCTTATGTATTCTGGCAGCCTGAAGATTTCGAAGAACACAAATAAACGTTCATTTTCGGCTATAAGGAATGCCGCTTCGAATTAATTTTAATGAGGTGATTTAAATGGCTAAAATAGACATTGGTCCTCCCGATTACAGGAAAAATCTTCACCCGGTGATCATAAAAAATTATGGACAATGGAAATTTCATGATTATGTAAAACCAGGCGTACTAAGACATGTAGCCCATTCAGGCGATATGCTCTATAGTATCCGGGCAGGGTCTCCGCGCCTGGTCAGTATTGATTTTATAAGGGATATATGCGATCTGGCAGATGAATATTGCGGTGGTTACTTGCGCTTTACCAGCCGGAATAACATTGAATTTCTAACCGATGATGAAACCAAAATAGAACCGCTGATCGAAGCCTGTGAGGCAAAAGGACTGCCTGTTGGCGGTACCGGCGCTTCCCTCAGCAACATCGTGCATACCCAGGGATGGGTCCACTGCCACACGCCTGCCACTGATGCTTCCGGAATCGTCAAGGCGGTGATGGATGATCTGTTTGAGTATTTTAAAAGAGATGATCTGCCGGCCAGGCTGAGAGTTGCCTTGGCTTGCTGCCTGAATATGTGCGGGGCAGTGCATTGCAGTGACATTGCCATTTTAGGTGTGCACAGAACGGTACCGGTGATCAATCATGACATCATCCGGAAAGGTACAGAGATCCCTACGCTGGTAGCCAGCTGTCCTACCGGGGCGATTCGTCCCGATCCCAAAAACAAAAGTGTAGTGATCAAAGATGAAAAATGTATGTACTGCGGTAACTGTTATACCATGTCACCAGGTATGCAGATCATGGATCCTGAGAATGATGGGATCGCCATCCTGGTGGGAGGCAAGGTGTCCAATGCCCGCAGTGTACCTATGTTTTCACGCTTAGTAATCCCCTTCCTGCCTAATAACCCGCCCCGTTGGCCGGAAACCGTTGAGGCGGTAAGAAATATTGTGGAAACCTGGATCAAACATGCCCGTAAAGGGGAACGGGTAGGAGAATGGATCGAACGTATAGGTTGGGAAAGATTCTTTACTCTTGCTGATATACCTTTTTCAGACAAGTGCATCGATGATTATATTTTCTCCCGGGAAACCTTCAGGACCACTGCAGCTTTCAAATATTAAGAAAGAACTGGTCCGGGCGAGGTGTTTTTCCCACCTTCGTTATAAAAAAGAGAGGAGGGACGTTCATGGCAAAGGGACCGGCAGATCCGGAAGTCAAAGAAAAAGTATTAGCTTATCTGGATACGGTTGAGAAAGCCACAAGCAAGGATATGGCCAAAGCCATCGGAGAAGTCAAATCCGCAGTGGACAATGCGGTAAAAGAGTTGGCTATTGAAGACAAAATAGAATACCTGTACCTGACTACAACATTTATCGCACTCAAAGGCAAGGTGGGGGCGCCGTGAGGAGTAAGGAGTGAAGGGTGAGGCGTAGGGGCAGACGACCCTGTCTGCCCGGGTCAGCAAGAAACCGTAAGCCCATAAGGGTGAGGCGTAGGGGCGGTTATCAACCGCCCGGGGCATGCGGAAATAATCGTGTAGGCGCGGATTGAGCGGCAAAACCCTGTAGGGGCGGTTATCAACCGCCCGGGGTATGCGGAAATAATTGGGCTTAAGGAAGCGGGAGGATACCCCTCCAGGGCACAAGTAATATCCTTCCCTACTGTAGGGGCGACTATTAGTCGCCCGAGAAGGTTCAGCCAGGACATGGGTAACAGAAAGAAGGTGAACAGCATGCCATCAGTTTATCAGTCATTAAATATAATAAAGCCGCAAATTTTGGCGCAATGGCAAGCAGTTTCCTTCGCCGGTGATGAAGGAATATCAGCAAAAAAGCCGGCAGGGCCTTTTGCTGATCCGGTGGCTTACCTGATAAAGAAAAACACAGAAGCCATCCTGGAATGGCTCCTTGATGGGGGAAATGACGAAGATATCTTTATCCCCCTGGAAGAAATATGCCGGTATAGGGCAATAGAGGATATCAGGCCGGCTGAGGCACTGAAATTCGTTTTTGCCCTTAAGCAGATCATCAGGAATGAACTGGTCAGTGAAAAGGGCGACTGGGCAGAGGAACTTTTGGATATTGATAAAAGGATCGATAATATCGCTTTGCTTGCTTTCGATATTTATTCGAAATGCCGGGCCAGGATCTGCGAATTAAGAGTGAAAGAAATAAAAAGGATGTATGGGAGAGATAGAGGATGAAAGTCTGGTCTTCTCTGCTGGCAGTATTAGTTCTGGTTTTCATTGCATGGGCAGGGGTGGAAATTTTACATCTCACTACTTTATTTGGCATAGTGTTGCCTTATATCGCCCTGGCTGTTTTTCTGGCAGGATTTATTTATCGTGTATTAAAGTGGGGGAAGTCGCCGGTTCCTTTTAGCATTCCTGTTACCTGCGGACAGCAAAAGTCTCTGCCCTGGAT
>JAAZFJ010000158.1 GCA_012511795.1 Syntrophomonadaceae bacterium | reverse complement strand
GCCTGAGATTCCATTACAATAATCATAAATAAAACACTCCCTTTCATTAGGAAGATGAGAAAAGTAAAGAAAACCCGGCTTACGCCTAGCCCTTGGCGACGGCGTAACCGTGGTTGCACTTATACTATCATCCATTAAAAATTTTATACTTTCCGATAGTATAAAGAAAACCCGGATTGCGCCTAGCCTTTGGCGACGGCGGAACCGCGGTTGCACTTATACTATCATCCTCTAAATTTATACTTTCTGATAGCATAAAAAAGCCACGGAAGCATAGTTAGCCAGTGGTTTTCTTAGTTAGTCTTCCCCACTATCCTGCCATACTACTAGTTGTTGAATAAACATAGTTGTTAATCAGTAAAAATTCCGACCATACTACAAGAAAAGAATAGCATTTATTATTTACCAGTTGCAAGGCTTTCATAATCTTCTTGTTATAATGATTTAATTCTAACAACTAATTCTATTTGCAGGAAAATATGTCATAAATATAGAAAGATATCAAAAGTATAATTGAAAGGAGCGGATTTTGATGACTGAATGGGGGGTATTTGCTGCCTTTGGAGCCTTGATTTTTTTATTTGTTATTATCGGTATCGCTCTTTACATTTTATCTGCTTTAGGACTTTATACCATGGCCAAAAGACGTAATATGGAATATGCCTGGCTGGCTTGGATCCCTGTTGCTCAAGTCTATATACTGGGAGAGATTATCGGGCCCAAGAAATTTGGTGATTTTGAGGTCCCTCAACCAGGTCTTTATCTATTGGGAGGACTACTGGCATTATGGGTACTCTCCAGGCTTCCTGCCATCGGTTTCATATTCTCGCTGGCCATAACTGTAGTCAGTATCGGCGCTCTTTACTATTTATTCAGATCCTACACGACTGAAAATACACCTGTTATATACACTATTCTTAGTGTTGTAACCTTTGGCTTTTTGGCACCAATTTTCGTATTTATGGTCCGCAATAATGAATATAACGCTGACGAAGACTCTCTGGCAGTATAATTTTTGGTTTTTACAAGACTTTGCTTTGGCGAAGTCTTTTTTTTGGGGTTTGTGGATTATTAAATAATAGTATAAAATTTATTATGTATTATAATTTACATTTTAATCCATTAGCAAATCATTTCGGAATCCAATATATAACAAAGGAGGTTTTAGATGAGTCAGATCAAAGAATTAGTCATCGAAGTAATCTATTCTGTTATTCCTATTACAATAGCAATACTGCTTGTACTAGTGCTGATGAAATTTTCTTTGGCAGACTTGACACAGTTTTTACTAGGCACTTTTTTTGTTTTTTTAGGGCTGCTGTTGTTTTTCCTTGGTACCAAGATCGGTGTAGTCCCAATTGGAGAGATGATTGGTGCCTACCTGCCCAAGACAGGAAATATTGGACTTATTTTGGTTGTAGGATGTATACTGGGTTTTGCTATTACGGTTGCGGAACCGGATGTACAAGTACTGGCTACCCAGGTTGATTTGGCATCAGATGGCAGCATCCAAAAAATACTTTTAATTTGCTCAGTTGCCTTAGGGGTTGGCATTTTTATTTCACTATCTCTGATTAAACTCATTAAAAACATTCATATCAAGTATTTTATGGTTATCAGTTACGTTCTGGTTTTCATACTGGCATTATTTACCCCGCCGGATTTTATTCCCGTAGCGATGGATTCAGGCGGTGTCACCACCGGACCTATTACCGTTCCTTTTATTATCGCCTTGGGGGTAGGTGTGGCTGGTGCATTCGCCGGTAAAAGATCCAGTTTCGGTTTCGTCGGCCTTGCTTCCGTAGGCCCCATTCTGGCAGTTATGCTGTTGGGGGTGCTTTTTGGACGATGATCATCAGTTTTTTAAGTGGTTTTGATCAAGTATTAAAAGAAGTAGCTCTTGCTTTAGCTCCTATTTTTGTCATTGTCTGCTTTTTTCAATGGTTCGTCCTTCGTATGGAGAGGGAAGATTTTATTAACATTGTCAAAGGTTTTATTCTTACTTTTCTGGGTATCGCTCTATTTTTACAGGGGGTATATGCTGGTTTCATGCCGTTAGGACAAAAAATGGGCTTTATTATAGGTGCTTTGCCCTATAATTGGATACTGATTCCGATAGGTTTTTTCCTGGGTTTTGCAGCCATTCTGGCGGAACCTGCCGTGCATGTGATGAACCAGCAGGTAGAAAGAGTTTCCGCTGGTTATATCCCGCAGAAAATCATGCTTTACAGTGTATCTTTCGGTGTTGCGATTTCAGTAGCTCTGGCCATGGCCCGAATTCTATATGGGATTCCCCTGGCCTATATCCTGATTCCCGGTTATCTGCTGGCTTTTTTAATGATGCGATACACCAATGAAACATTTATTTCTATTGCATTTGATTCCGGCGGGGTTGCCACAGGACCAATGACCGTTTCCTTTATACTTGCAATGTCTATTGGGGTAGCAACTGCAATTGAAGGCCGGGACCCTGTTCAGGAAGGGTTCGGTTTAATTGCCCTGGTAGCTCTGGCACCAATTTTGACTGTATTAACATTAGGTTTTCTCTATTCTAAACTATATAAAGATTTAGAAGAGGATGATCCTGAACAGATAGAAGGTAATTAATCATAAGGAGGTTAATCAATGGAAGGCATATCATATGATTTGATAGTGACCATTGTTAATAAAGGTAAAGCGGAAAAAGTCGTAGAAACATCAAAAAAAGCCGGGGCTGAAGGTGGTACCATAATTTCGGGACGTGGCACAGGAATACACGAAAAAGCAAAACTTTTTGGTATTCCTATTGAACCTGAAAAGGAAATTGTCCTTACATTGACCCCTAAAGATATTACCCAGGGGGTTCTGGAGTCAATTCTTAAAGATGCTGATTTGTGTAAACCAGGAAAGGGTATCGCTTTTGTTCTGCCAGTTGATAAAATAGCCGGAATAAATCACGATTACCTGCAAAAATAATATGCAAAAAAATAATCAGAATGCAGGGGATTATATCTGCTCATTCTGCTCATTCTGATTATTTTGTTCTTCTTATCTATTTCTTAAGCTTTACCCAAATAGGCAAGTTTCACTTCTTCTTTGTCTGCTAATTCCTGGCCCGGTCCTTCTAATGTAATATTGCCGGTTTCCATTACATATCCGTAATCAGCAATTTTTAAAGCCGCAGTAGCATTCTGCTCAATCAACAGAATAGTCATGCCTTGATCGTTGATATCCCTTATGATCCGAAACACTTCCTTAACCAATAAAGGCGCCAAGCCCAAAGAAGGTTCATCCATCATCATCAGCCGCGGCCGGGACATTAAAGCACGGCCGATGGCCAGCATTTGTTGTTCTCCCCCTGAAAGAGTTCCGGCAATTTGCTTTTCCCTTTCTTTTAAACGAGGAAAACGGACAAATATTTTTTGCATGTCCTCCTGAATGCCCATCTTGTCATTGCGTGCATAAGCTCCCATCAGCAGATTCTCATGTACAGTAAGATTGGCAAATATACGACGGCCTTCGGGAACCAGTGTAATACCTTTTTTGGTGATATCTACAGTTGATCTGCCGGTGATATCTTCTCCGTCAAAGAATACTTTACCTGATGAAGGCGGCACAATATTACATATGGCTCTTAAAGTTGTACTTTTGCCGGCCCCGTTGGCACCAACCAAGGTAACAATTTTGTTTTCCGGCACTTCAATATTAATTCCTTTCAGGGCATGGATCCCACCATAATAAACCTGTAAATTTTCTATTTTAAGCATCCGTATCCACCGCTCCCAAATAGGCCTCAATGACCTTTTCATTATTCTGTATTTCAGAGGGACTGCCTACTGCCAGATTTACTCCGTAGTCCAAAACATAAATACGCTGGCAGATCCCCATAACCACTTCCATATGATGTTCAATCATCAGTACTGTTAAATCAAATTCATTTCTGATCTTGCTGATGAATTCCATTAATTCATTAGATTCATTGGGATTCATGCCGGCAGCCGGTTCATCAAGGAGCAATAGTTTTGGTTCAGTAGCCAGTGCTCTTACGATTTCCAGCCTTCTCTGCTTGCCGTAAGGCAGGGAAGTTGCCATTTCATCAGCCACATCAGCCAACTCCACCTTTTCCAGAAGTTCCATACATTCTTTATAGTGCATGGTTCTTTCCCGGTTATATTTAGGCATACTTAATACAGCTTCCAATAAATTGGATTTACGCCTTAAGTGTTTTGAAATCATAACATTTTCTAAAACCGTCATAGAGTTAAAAAGACGGATGTTTTGGAAAGTCCTGGCGATTCCCAATTTGGTTATTTTATCCGGACTTAACCCGGTAATATTGTTGCTGTCAAAATATATCTGCCCTTCAACTGGTTTATAAACACCAGTTATCATGTTAAATACAGTTGTTTTGCCGGCACCATTGGGACCAATCAGACCGATGATCTCTTGGGGGTAAACTTGTAAATGCAAATCTGATACAGCTCTTAGACCGCCAAATTCCATACTTATATGATCAGTTGTCAGAACTTCGTTCACATCGATGCCCCCCGTTTCCTGAATGAATCTATTTTATTAAGTATATAATCCCAGTTAAACTCTCTGGTTCCCATCAGTCCCTGACGGTAATACAAAATGACCAGCAATAAACCTAAAGCAAAAATAACCATTCTCATACCCGGTAATCCTGGTATCTGCAGCAGTCCGAAAAAGTTTATCGGCTCTTCAACGACCCTAAGTACCTCCATCAATATGGTAATTGCCACTGCTGATATAACAGAACCTGTAAGACTTCCCATTCCTCCCAGAACAACGATCAACAGGATCTGGAAGGTAAAAGTAAATCTGAACATGGTAGGGTCAACCGAAGTGATCAAAAATGCCATCAAGGCGCCGGCAATCCCGGCAAAAAAAGCCCCAATGGAAAAGGACAGCAGTTTATGACTGAAAAGATTAATACCCATCGCTTCGGCAGCTATTTCATTATCACGAATAGCCTTGAAAGAATAGCCCCAGCTGCTGTTGACAATTTTCTTCAGAATGATAATGGTAATAATTGCGATCCCCCAGTATACCCACATACTTTTCACTGAAGGAATATTTTTTAAGCCTAAAGCACCATTGGTAATGGTTATGGTATTGGTGACAATAATGCGAATAATTTCAGCAAAACCAAGTGTAGCAATGGCCAGATAATCATCTCTTAGTCTTAAAGCCGGGATCCCCACTAAAAAACCAAATAATGCGGCAACCACTCCGGCCATGATAATCGCCGGAAATATTGGCCACTGGATTTGTGCCAGGATGGGAGTAATTGGCTCCATGAAGTAAATAATCTCTTTACTGGCAGGAGACATGGTCAAAATCGAGGCAACATATGCCCCAATACACATAAACCCGGAATGGCCCAATGAAAACATGCCGGTAAATCCCAGGACCAGGTTCATACTGATCCCAAGGATAACAAAAATGGCTGATAAATTCAGTATTCTTATATAAAAGGAAGACAGGTTATCATTGCCCCACCATAAGAAAACACAGATGAGTGCTAAAACGGCTATATTCAGTATAAATTTTATCTGTTTTTTATCATCCATCTGCTACACCTTCTCCACAGTGTTCTCGCCTAAAATTCCACCAGGCCTGAAAAGTAAAATTAAAATGAGTATAACAAAGGCAAAAGCATCCCTGTACCCGGACAAGGCAGGTAAAAATGCCACAATCATTATTTCACAGATCCCTAACACGAAGCCGCCGATCATAGCCCCTGGAATACTGCCGATTCCGCCCATTACAGCAGCAATAAAACATTTGATACCGGGAAACAATCCCATCAGCGGGTCCACCTGGGGGTACTGCATACTCCACATGATGCCCCCTACTCCGGCCAGTGCAGAACCGATCATAAAAGTGGTACTGATAACTTTGTTCACATCGACAGACATCAAGCTGGCAGTTTCGAAATCCCTGGAAACTGCCCGCATAGCAATACCCATTTTAGTTTTTTTAACTAAAAACATAACCAATAATAGCAAAATAAAAGTTACGATGGGAATTAAAATAGTAAGGGACAGGAAGGAGATATCCCCCATGTTGATATTCCAAACCAATTGCTCAGGACGGGGAAATGGTTTAGGCCGGGCTCCGATTACTACTATGGCCACATTTTGCAGGAGAAAGGATACACCAATGGCTGAAATCAATACCGAAATCCGCGGTGCAGTTCTTAAAGGCCGGTAGGCGACTTTTTCTATGCTTACACCCATAATGGTAGTTAACACAACAGCGATAATAAAAGCCCAGTACCAAGGCAATGTAAACACCAAGATACCATAGAAAGCGATGTATGATGCTACCATGAGAAGATCAGCGTGAGCAAAATTAATAAGCCTTATTATTCCATATACCATCGTATAACCTATTGCAATCAATGCATATAGACTGCCTAAGGTAATGCTGTTGGCCACGTTTTGGAGAAAGATGTCCATGGACAACTGCTACCACTTCCTTTACATAGATTAGTACTTAAAAAGCACTCCCCTCCTCTTCCAGGGAGGGGAGTGTTGAGAAAAACATTACAATTATTGTGGGTCTACCTTTGTTTCATAAACAAATTTACCATCAGCAACTTTTTTGATAACTGCTGTTTTGGTAGCATCTCCATTGATATCAAGAGTTATTATTCCAGTGGCGCCTTGGAAATCTTTAGTTTCTGCCAGGGCATCTCTGATTGCCTGACTATCTGCAGAGCCTGCTCTTTCCATAGCATCAAGAGCTAAAATATAAGTATCAAATCCCAGTGCTGCAAAAGCATTCACTTCTTTATCGGGATATTCATTTTTGAATTCATCCAGGAAGGTAGTGGAAACTTGGGTAACCGGTTCTTCAGCAGTAAAATGGGTGCTGAAATAAATATCTTTATACTGGGTTACCTGATTGAGGAATTCTTCTGCTTCCCAGGTGTCTCCGCCCAGAATTGGAACATTTATGCCTAATTCCCTGGCTTTAGCGACTAAAATTCCGCATTCCAAGAAGTTACCGGGTGCAAAAATAACATCGGGATTTTTGGATTTAACTTCAGTCAACTGAGCTGAGAAATCCTTGTCACCAGTATTGTAGTTAACCTTGGCAACGATCGCTGTGTCTCCATTGGTAGCTTTGAAAGCTTTTTCAAAGTAACTGCTTAAGCCCACAGAATAATCCTGTTGCACATCCTGAATAATCGCAGCGGTTTTAGCTCCCAGCTGCCCGGTTGCATAATTAGACATAACAGTGCCCTGGAAAGGATCAATAAAACATACGCGGAAATAAAAATCATTGTCAAGGGTAACTGCTGGGTTGGTTGGTGAGCAGCCGATGACCGGAACTTTTGCATCAAGTGCTACCGGTCCGCCGGCCATTGCTAATGAACTGCCATAGCTGCCAATGATCACATTGACTTTTTCTTTACCGATAAGCCTTTCTACTGCATTAGCAGCTTCCTGTTTTTCTGACTTGTTGTCGACGATAAATAATTCAACTTTCTTGCCTAATACTTCTGGATAAAGTTTATTGGCCAGTTCGATACCTTCAACAGTCATCTGCCCGCCGGCAGCATTTGTTCCGGTTAAGGGTTCATATACGCCGATTTTAATTACATCTGCTGCCTGTTCCTTGTCGGTATCCGCCCCTTGTTCCGCTCCGCCGCCGCATCCTACTGCGAACATCGATACAGCAACGATCAGAGCCACAATAGTGATATACCTCTTTTTAATACCTAACAAACTTCCCGCCTCCCCTTTTTTTATCGCATGTCTTATAACATGCTTTCCAGGTTTATTTTAACATAATTTTAGCTGATCAAACATTATTACTAAATATTTCCTGAATAAAGTGACAATTATTTAACATTCTACTCACTTACCGGGAAAGAAAAAAGCTATAATTACACAAGAGTTCTTGTCAGGCTCTAGAGACTTCCCCATACTTATGTACATATACTTTAACCATTGTATATTATTATTTATTAGACCTACAATATATAATATTGGCATAAAAGGTATTTTTAGCGGGTTTAATAAACAGCAGAATTGAGGAGGAAACCAGTTGAAGCAGCCATTATCATTAGCCCTCTGTCAAATCAAAGTTACCCCCGATAAGGAAAAGAATATTCAAAACGCCCTTAAGTTTATTGCCAAGGCTGCAGCAGCCAATGCTGATATAGCTATTTTACCGGAAATTTTCAATGGGCCATATGACAGTAAGATTTTTCCTCAGTATGCAGAAGAATATCCGGGTCCTTCCACTGAAAAACTGGCCCGGGCAGCCAAGCAAAATAGGATTGCTGTAGTTGCTGGTTCTGTTATTGAAAAAGTGAATTCTCATCTGTATAACAGCAGCTTTGTTTTCGATCACCAGGGTGAACTCTTGGCCAGACACCGAAAAATTCATTTGTTTGATGTTGATATGCCGGGTCGCATTTATTTTAAAGAATCTTTAACTCTAAGTGCCGGCAGTGATATTACCCTTTTTGAATATAAAAATATTAAGTTTGGTTTAATGGTATGTTATGACTGCCGATTTCCGGAACTTGCGCGCATACTTGCAATGGAAGGTGCACAGGTGATCATCATGCCGGGAAATTTCAATCTCACTTCCGGTCCCTTGTTTTGGGAATTAATGCTGAGAACCAGAGCTGTAGATAATCAGGTTTATATGGTGGGTGTTTCTGCCGCCAGAAATGAAAAGCCCGCTTATCAATCCTGGGGACATTCAATGGTAACAGATCCCTGGGGCAGGGTCTTAGTGGAGGGTGATGAGAAAGAAATCATGCTTTTGAGCACAATAGACATAGCTGAAACAGCCCGGGCCAGAGAAGAAATGCCTCTTTTAAAACATCGCCGGATTGATTTATACAAATTGGATTATTAAGCTTCATGGAATAAGAATCTGCTTGTTAGTTATGTTCTTCTTTATTGACCAGATCTCTTCTCAGTACAACAGCATTTTTTAAATAGACATGATTTATTTCAGACTGCTTTTTATCACAATTGAAATGTACCAATACTCTTATACATAATGGCAGAGCATTTTCCACCGGGATTTCCTGAAAGCACATTAAAGGGACTAAATCCCAACCCAATCTTTTTCTGGCCTCAGCAGGAAAAACTGATTTGATATCAGGGGTTACAGTCAAAAGAACACTGACAATATCTTCAGGGTTAAAATCATTTTCCTGCTGGATTTTAAGCAACAATTCATAGGCTGCTTCCAGTACGAGTTCTTTTTTATCCTCAGCCACTGTAGTAGCTCCTCTTATACCTCGAACTAACATAAATACTCCTTTATTTTTGATTCTATGATTACATCTGTGACCTTAAGCTATTATTAAGGCACTGCCCTGTGACCCAAACCAATGGCCACTTCATCCAGGTGTAAAAGGCCGATGCCCATAAATATAGCCACACTAATATGGTCTTTATGCCTGGCTATTCCAATTTTCCCTCCTACATTAAGGCCCAGCGCTTTTGGCATGATCTGTGCCAATGCTTCACGGGCTGCCCCTGCAATGGCGCCTTCATCAGCATGTGTATCTTTGATTACTCCCTCTCTTTTGGCGGCAACTACTGATCTTTCAACGATCTTTCCTACCGAACTGATAAACTCCCCGCCATAATCAACTGCCACTGCCCGCACTTCTGATTGTTCAAAAAGCTGTCTTTTTAAATCACTTTCCTCCTGCCTGGTTGAAGTAATAGCCATTTTGACAGCCGCAGTAGCCACAACTTTACTGCCGATTTCCACACTCATACCACCCTTATATGTAATATAGTCTTATTTTACTATAACCTTGCCAATCATTACTATGCTCTTGTTGGCAGTGTATACTTTACCTTGCTCGGGATAGGAAAGATTTTCAGAGGTTCCTTTTACCGCAAATTTTATTGGGAAATCATATTGAGTGCAGTCGATTTCAATAATGTCGCCGGCCATGACCGGCACTTCTATCTCTCGGCTGTCAAAAACCAATCTTTCTTCGTCATTAACCAATACTTTGGCCCTGGGCAAGGATGAAAACTGATCAACCGACAATTTCAATACCGCCTGGGGAGAGTTAACTGTGATAGGTTCATTTTCTACAGGCTCATTTTGACTGGCAACAGGAAACTCCAGGATCTGCCCTTCCATCCTTTCTCCCCAACTGAGATAAAGACGAATAGGGTCATCGGTCATAATTCCTTGAACGATCACTATTAAAACGAAACCTATGATTACAATACGCATTAAAGCTTTTTCGATTTTTTCTACCAGTCTTTTCAAAGTTTCCAGCTCCTTGGGGCACATTTCTCCTCTATTTTATGCCCAAGGGAATAATAATATCCGTGCAATTTCTTTTTCAAGACTATTCCCCAGGAATACCACACCAAAAAAATAACCGGAATAATGTTTGCCGGTTATTATGTATAGGATTAAATATGGTTTTAGTAATTAGACTTACTTCCAGTTGTCAATTTTTCTTTGTACATAATTTTTATAATTAGTTAATTCTTCATTTACTTTTAGAAGTATTCTTTCAATCTCCATTTTCCCCAGTTCTAAGGTTTCGGGTTCCAGTATCTCTATGGTACGAAATTCTTCCTTCATAGTAAACTTCAGAGCATCCTCTATTGTATCAGCAGTAAAATTAATAATCAGTGGTGCAAAAGTTATAGCTTTACCGTTAATATCATCATAAGCCGAATATATCTCCTGGGCCATATCAATTTCTTCTATTGTGATCCCCTGGATTGGTATATTTCTGATCAATGATGCCTTGTGCTGCCTGATTTCTTCTGCCGCCTGTTCACCATTTTTGGAACCAAAAAAAAGTTTACCGCCCCGATCTCTGCCTACAAAATCAAATCGAACCCGCATCTTAAGCTTACCCATATTAATCCTCCTCATATGTTTTATTTGAATTAAATCCATAAATATGTAATTTCATCTGATTATTAAACATATTATAGCTGAAAATCGCCTTAACCTACAATCAATATAGACAAGTATCCGCAATATTTTAGTAATTCAGGGCTGCTGCTTTGAGCTTAACAACTTCCTCTGATGTAAGATAGCGGTATTGCCCGACACTTAATCCTTCCAAGGTCAAAAAGGCGATCCCTGTCCTTTTCAGCTTTTCAACCGGATGTCCAACACAGGCCAACATCCTTTTTATCTGTCTCTTTTTCCCTTCATGTATGATGATCTCCACCAGGGTTTTTTCCGGTTCATATCCTAAAATCCTTGCTTGGGCGGGAGCGGTGATGCCATCTTCCAAAACAATTCCTTTTTTCAGCTTGCTTATTGTATCCTTACTGACTCTGCCTGTTACCAAGGCTTCATACTTTTTGTCAATTTGGTGACGAGGATGAATGATTAAATTGGCAAACTCACCATCATTGCTTAACAGCAATAATCCTTCCGTATCAAAATCCAGCCTGCCTACCGGATATATCCTCCGGTTTGAATCTTTTATCAGATCAACAACTACCGGCCTTCCCCATGGGTCGCTGACACTGCTCAGATAGCCGGAGGGTTTGTTTAATAATATGTAAACTTTGGCTTCCGGCATGAGAAGCTTCCCATCCACTTCCACCCTGTCTTTTTGGGGGTCTATTTTAAAGCCTTGCTCAGAAACTGTGCTGCCGTTTACCGTTACACGTCCCTGAGAGATCAAGACTTCGCTTTTACGCCTTGAAGCTGCGCCCTGATTTGCCAGATATTTTGCCAGTCTCACTACTTTTCATTCCTCTTTTCTTTATCCAACAATATTATGCCATATTTATTGGTTAATTAACTCTATCCTTCAGCCATATGTTAATATAGCATTATAATTATCTCTGACCAATTCATGTTTAAAGGGTTTTCTGGCAAGATATAATAGCAACACTTTAGTGGAGGAAACAACATGGAGAATTTTTTTGACAAACCGAAAATACAGCAGGCAGTAAAAATGATTCTGGAGGCAATCGGCGAAGACCCGGATCGCGAGGGCTTAATAAATACACCCAAACGAGTTGCCAATATGTATGAAGAGATATTTTCCGGACTTGATGAAAACCCCAGGGATTTGCTGCAGGTATCCTTTAATGAATACCACGATGAACTGGTGCTGGTGAAGGATATCCCCATATATTCCATATGCGAGCATCATTTGCTCCCCTTTTACGGGATTGCCCACGTTGCTTATATCCCCAAGGGAGGAAAAGTGGTAGGGATCAGCAAGATTGCCCGGGTTGCTGAAGTCTTTGCCAAAAGGCCGCAGCTTCAGGAAAGACTTACTTCCCAAATTGCTGACTGTATCAATGATACATTGCAGCCATGGGGAGTTGGAGTAGTCATCTCTGCAGAGCATATGTGCATGACCATGAGAGGGATACGCAAACCGGGAGCAGTAACTGTGACTTCCGCAGTGCGCGGTATTTTTGAAACCAACCCTTCTACCAGGTCAGAATTCTATTCTCTGATCAGCCATAAATAATCACTAAAGTAAATCCAATCAATATTGGGTCCGGCTTTTCAACGAAGCTGGCAGACTAACAATAAAAGTGGTGTAAAAAACGCGCAAGCCCCACCCCACAATTGAAGCTAATAATGTATGGGGACATTCCCTTAAGGGGTATGTCCCCATATATAATGTTGATTGATCGGAGCTGGTGATGTGACAATAATATTGGTTTTTTTCACGGGCTGAATCCAGTCAATAAACAGGATTATTTTCTTCTTCTTCTGATTAGAACAGGCCCACTATATCGCCGTTTTCTCGGATATCGATTTTTTCAGCGGCCGGGACTTTGCCTAAGCCAGGCATAGTCATGATCGAACCGGTCAGTGGAACAACAAAGCCTGCTCCGGCTGAAAGTCTTACTTCTCCAATTTCTACTTTAAAACCCCGGGGCCTTCCTTTAAGGTCAGGATTATCGGAAAGTGAATATTGTGTTTTTGCTATACATATTGGCAGGTTTCCATAACCCAGCTCTTCGTATTTAGCTAACATCTCCTCCGCAGATGCTGAATAGTTGACCCCGTCTGCCCCATAAATTTCACGGCAAACAATTTCTATTTTGCTCTTAAGGGGCTGCTCCAGTTCATACAAAGGTTTATAATTGCTGGGGGTTTCAGCAGCTGCTATGACCTGTTCTGCCAGTTCTTCCCCACCGGCACCGCCCTTGGCCCATACTCTCGAAAGAGCAACTCTGGCACCTAAGGCTTTGCATTTTTGTCTGATGAGTTCAATTTCTTCAGGTGTATCAGTTGGAAATTCATTTAGTGCCACCACTACCGGCACACCGAATTTTTGAATATTCTCCAGCTGTTTTTCCAGGTTTTCAGCTCCTTTTTCCAGAGCCGGCATATTTATTTCACCTAATTGGTCTTTGGCTACTCCTCCGTGGTTTTTTAAAGCTCTGATTGTAGCCACCAGTACAACGGCATTCGGTTTTAAGCCGCCAAAGCGGCAGACGATATTAAAGAATTTTTCCGCTCCCAGATCAGCACCAAAACCTGCTTCAGTAATCATATAATCAGCAAGTTTCAAACCGATTTGTGTTGCCATAATGCTATTGGCGCCATGGGCAATATTGGCAAAAGGCCCGCCATGAACAAAAGCCGGTGTGTTTTCCAGTGTTTGTACCAAATTGGGTTTGATGGCATCTTTCATCAGCAGTGTCATGGAGCCGGCAGCCTTAAGGTCATCAGCAGTAACCGGTTTTCCGTCAAAGGTATAGGCAACCACAATTCTTTTAAATCTTTCTTTCAAATCCATTAAATCAGATGCCAGGCATAAACAAGCCATAACCTCCGAAGCAACTGAAATGTCAAAACCCGATTCCCGGGGAACACCGTTTATTTTGCCGCCCAAGCCCAAAACAATATTCCGCAGTGCTCTTTCATTCAAATCCATAACCCGGCGCAGAACTACTCTTCTGGGGTCTATATTAAGTTCATTTCCCTGATGGATATGGTTATCAAGCATGGCAGCTAAAAGATTATGGGCTGTTGTTACCGCATGAATATCGCCGGTAAAATGCAGATTGATATCTTCCATAGGGACTACCTGAGAATACCCGCCGCCTGCAGCTCCTCCTTTAATACCAAAGCTCGGTCCCAAAGACGGTTCCCTAAGTGCAATAATAGCTTTTTTCCCCAATAGGTTTAATGCTTGTCCAAGACCCACTGTATTGGTGGTTTTGCCTTCCCCTGCCGGAGTCGGATTTATTGCAGTTACCAGCACCAATTTGCCGGATGGTTTATTCTTAAGCCTGTCCCAAACATTAAGTGACACCTTGGCTTTGTATTTGCCGTAAAGTTCAATATCATCTTCGACCAGGCCAATACTTTCTGCAATCTCTGCTATTGGTTTCATAACTGTACTCTGGGCAATTTCAATATCGCTTTTCATCATTATCCTCCTGCCTTCATTATTTAGCCTTTCACATATATGTTTCTCTTGCTCTACCTCCTTGATGCCTTTTTATGCGATTTTATTATTAACCTCAGACAAAATTCTGGCTTTGTTTGATCGTGCTGCTTCCGCCAGTGATTCTATTTGTTTTCTGGTGGTAATAACCAAGTTCTCATCTTTTATATAGGGCAAGTTGATTCTAACATTCAGCAGGGAGCTTTCCAGACCTGCCAAAGCAAGTTCTGCAGCAACCCCAATATCGCTGATCAGATTGATATTGGCTTTTTCAACAATTTGCAGTGCCAGTACGAGTACCTCCATACAATTTTGGGCTATTGAATAAGGTACCTCCATTGCCCTTTTAAAAGCTTTTTGCATGACTTGGGTTCTTATCTGGATTTGTGCTTCGTCATCTTTCGGCAGTTTTAACGCTGCAATAACATCATTAAAAGCTGCTGCATCGTCTTCAACCTGTGATGATAGTGTTTTATAAAGCAAATCACTGTTTATTACAACCTGTTCCATTTCTGGCCAAACATCTTCATAACCTTTTTTCCCCAAGGTAAGCCGCACCACCATGGAAATCAGGCATGCCCCCATGGCTCCGGAAACAGCTGCAGCACCACCGCCGCCGGGAGCCGGTAAATCAGATGCCAGGTCATCCAGAAATTCTGATAGTTTTTTTTCAGCCAGCATATAACTCCTCCATTTGTAAAATAATTATGAAACAATCGTGCTCACCTGTCAGCACGACTAAGCATGCATTTATCTCTTAAGAATTATATCATTAGTTGAAATGGAATCAAATTAAATGGAAGATTTTGTTGACTAAAGAAAGGTTGATTTAACGGAATAAGAGGTTGCAAATATATAAAGAAGCGATAAATCCTGTTACATCAGCACTTAATCCTGTAAAAACTGCATAGCGGTATTTTTTTATACCCACAGAACCGAAATAAATGGTCAAGACGAAAAAAGTAGTATCTGTTGTTCCTTGCATTACAGATGCCAATCTGCCGATAAATGAGTCGGGTCCATAAATCCTCATCAATTCGGATGCCATCCCCAAAACTGCACTGCCTGATAATGGCCTCATCAAAGCCAGAGGCAGTATTTCAGCAGGTGCCCCTATTTTAGCAGTCAAGGGATTCAGGAGCAGAGCAATATATTCCATAGCTCCTGAAGCCCTGAAAACTGATATGGCGATCATCATTCCCACTAAAAAAGGAATGATTTTCACCGCAGTGCTGAAACCTTCTTCTGCTCCAGCAACAAATGATTCATAGACCGGGACTTTTTTGAAGAACCCATAGAGAGGAATGAATAATAGCAAAAGCGGTATAGCCCATTTGGAAATGATGGTCAGAGCACTAAAAAGCATTTTATTTTTTCACTCCCCAGCGGCTCTTTTTCCTGAACCAATAGTCAAGTGACATGGCAATGGTCATGGCCATTCCGGTAGCAAAAATACAGGGGCCTACTATTTCAGTAGGATTTGCGGTGCCGAATGATAACCTGACCCCAATGATGGTTGCAGGGATCAAGGTTATGCATGAGGTGTTCAAAGCCAGAAAAGTACACATGGCTTCAGATGCTTCCTCAGAATTATTGTTTAATACCTGTAATTCCTGCATGGCTTTCATGCCCATGGGAGTGGCAGCATTTCCCAGGCCAAGCATGTTGGCACTAATATTTAAAATAATTGCCCCCATGGCAGGATGTTCACTGGGAACACTGGGGAAAAATCTTATCATAATAGGCCTGACTAATTTTGCCAGGCTTTTTATCAAACCACCCTGTTCGGCAATTTTCATGATCCCCAGCCATAATGCCATGACACCGATCAAATCGAAACAAACCTTCACTGCACTTTGGGCCGCGCCCAAGGCAGCTTCGGTAACTACTTCGATATTCCCGTTTATAGCAGCTATGATAATACCTGAACTGAGTAATAACAACCAGACAATATTAAGCATATCATTCCCTCAAATTTCAACTTTTTAAGAGGGTATGACATGCCTGTTAAAATTAGAACATCCTGCTTATATTCATTAAGCTTCCATAAGAATTAGTTAATTTCTTCCTTAACTCTACTATGGTGTTTGTTTTTTTGCATAATGTGTTCAATTTTATCGATTATTTGCGGTGCAATATCCACAACCCGCTCAGCAAGGGGATTCCCGTTAACCGCGATCAAACGCACATCATTCATTCTGACAACCAGAAACCCCACCGGTTTTACAGAAACACCAGCACCACTGCCTCCAGCAAAGGGGACTGCTTCAGCTTTGCCATTTTCGCTTTTGGATGCATTGGGTTTGCTTATTTCGTATTCTCCGCCTCCGGCGCCAAAGCCAAAAGCCACTTGAGAGATAGGAATAATAACACTGCCGTCATTGGTCTCTACTGCGTCACCTACAACAGTTGTTACATCTACCATTTCTTTAATACTCTGCATAGCTGTTTTCATAAGTCCTTCGATGGGATGACCTTGCTGCTTTTCCTGATCTGTACTCATTTATATACCCCCTGACGATCAAATAAATCAGATAGACTGCTATAAAAATAATATGTACGATTCGGATTCGAATTATGCAATTCAGGGTACTGCTGAATATCTGCTTATTGTAATCAGGATCAACTTTTAAATGAAGCCTTTCCATTTTGCTGTTTATACTTATAAAACTTATAATTATTCCCTTTATAGCCCAAATGCTTCCGGTGCCTATACCAGTTTGCATGGCATCCTGCAAACCAATAATCGTTTTCCAGTAAACATTTTCTACTGTAGTGAAATGTAACACTGCCTTGGCAATTTGCTTATAATCACGCAAACCGAGTCTAATAAGATATGCTTTAAAGCTATTACTCTTAGATCTTTCCTTTAGTCTGCGGGAATTTTCCTGCATTTTTTCAAATGTTGAAAGCAATTGGAAATCCGGGGCTTCGAATTGGTATTGGAGAAGCCGGTGGGCAGGGAAGAAATAAAGATCAGCCTTTATAATGAAGATAAATCCTTTTTCCTGTTTTTCGATATTTATATGGAAGTCCGCCCTGATAAAAAAGAAATAACAGAACAAAAAAATAAGCCCGGTTCCAAGCAAGAAAATCATGGGGATTTCTCCTGTTTTTTCGTATTGTTCCCTGCTTACTCCAGCTTATTCATAAGCTTATTTATTACTAAGTTCTTCGATCAAGCTTTCAATTGCTGATTTAACTTTGGTTAACTCTTCTTCCACTGTAATATTTGCTCTTCCTACACGAAAAGTGGGACAGGCCAGATTATAGTCTATGATTTTCTTGGTAATGATCTCCAAGTCCAATTTTCTCTCAAAATAAAAATGCTCCTTTTTGTTTTCATATCTCTGCATAGCCCCATGGCTATGTTTTTTGTCCTTGAAAAAAATATTCGTGTATTTTTTAAACAGTTCCACCTCTTTTTTAAACTCCTCCAAATCCCGGTCGATTTCCTTGCCTAATTCGATCCAGTAAGGTGCAAAACCATTATCTTTCAATATTTTAAAAGGCATCCTTAATTCAGGCGGTTCAAAGGGGTTCTCATCTAGATTCAACCTTTTGCCCGCCCCGCTTAAATTATTAAACTCTCCACGTTCCTGGGCCTTTAAGATCTGTTGTTCCACCAGATCTTCGGTGCTGCTCATATATCTGGCAAGCTTTTTGGCCTTTCCTGCCTTTATTTTAATTTCTTCCTCGATAGATTTAGACATCTAAACCCTCCTCAAGTGGGGGCAAGTCTTTTAAGCTAGTGAGGCCGAACACTTTCAAAAATTCTTCGGTAGTCTCATATAATATCGGTCGGCCGATGACAGCTTTTACCCCTGCCTCAGCAATAAGATTTTTTTCCAATAAGTTGGCTATGATTCGTTCCGATTTAACCCCTCGCACCTTTTCGATCTCAGCACGGGTTATTGGCTGAGAATAAGCAATGATCGCAAGGGTTTCCATAGCTGCCGGTGTTAATTTTTGTTTATGGGGTTCGGTCATCTTGACCAGATAATCGGAGTAATCAGGATTCGTGCACATAACATATCCTTCATCCACCTCTTTGATCAACAGGCCTTTATTGGCCTCTTGATACTCAGCCACCATTTCCCGCATGATGTCAATCACATCGAAAAGCGGTACATCCATAATCTCAATGATCTCATCCAGACCTACCCGCCCTGCACGAACGAACAGTATAGCCTCCACAGCCGCTTTAATTTCTTCCCTCATCAACATTTTCTTCCCCTGCCCGGATATAATTTTATTATGCCAAAATCATTTTCCTGTTCTGCTTTTACTTTTTGCAGGCGCATCAATTCAAGTAAAGCCAAAAATAAGGCAGACAGTTCTTTTTTATTGATAATATTATGAAAGAGCTCCTGAAATAATATCCCGTCACGTCTTTTACGTAATAATTTAAGGATCACTTCCATTTGTTCACCTACATCGATATCATCTTTTGGTACCTGGAAAAAGTTTTGTTTTTGCTTGTTCTTTTCCCACAGATCAAGGATCAATATTTTCAGACTATCCGCACTGGCGGTCAACTCCTGGGGCAGTGATATTTTAGTTGGCATTTCACGATAAAAAGCTCTCTTCCCTTCCCCATTTTTAAACCTCTCCAGTTTTTCTGCCGCCATTTTAAACTTTTTATAATCAAGTAATCTTTGCACCAGTTCATCACGGGGGTCCATGTGGTCAGATTCTTCATCTTCTTCCTCTTGTTTCCCGGGCAGCATCATCTGAGATTTTAAAGTCAGTAAATAGGAGGCCATAATCAAAAAATCACCCAGTTTTTCCAGGTCAAAATCCCCGGTTAAATTCAGATATTCCATATATTGATCGGTTATCTGGGCGATGGGAATATCATATATATCGATTTGATTTTCATCAATCAAGTAGAGTAAAAGATCAAGTGGCCCGTGGAAAGAATCTAAGTCCACCACATATTCCATTCAAACCACTCCTTAAAACACAATACTATAAAGCAGACTGTATAAAAAGTTTACGATGGGCCATATTATTTTTCCGGTCAGACCGGTAACGATCAACAGCAATAACAGCATAGGTCCGTATTGTTCCAATGAATACATGAGCCGGGTACCTGCATCAGGCAGCAGACCAGCCAAAATTTTTGAGCCATCCAGAGGTGGAACGGGAATCAAATTAAAGGCTGCCAGGATAAGATTGATTTGAATCAGCGGAATCAACAGGGGGAGCAACAAATTAACCCAATCCTGACCTTGCATAGGTAATAAAAACTTCAGCAAGATAAGCCCAACCAAAGCGATCAGCATATTCATTGCCGGTCCTGCAATAGAAACCAACATCATACCTTGTTTCATACTTATGTTTTTAAAATTCAATGGGTTAACCTGGACTGGCTTGGCCCAGCCAAATTTAAATATGATCAACATAAAAAAACCCATCCAGTCTATATGGGGGAAAGGATTTAAAGTAAGACGGCCCTGATGATAGGCAGTGTCGTCTCCTAACATGTAAGCAGCCTTGCCATGTGCATATTCATGAAATGTAAGTCCTATTAAAATTGCCGGCAGCCAGATCACTGTATCAATAAGATATTGCACTTAGATTTTTTCCTCCTTCAGCCATTGATTGACAAAATCAATTTCTTCATCTCTGGTATTAATAAAGCCATTTATCTTCTTAGTATATAATTCATTTAGAATGGAACTATAGACAGGTCCTTGCTTTATTCCCATTCTTCTTAAGTCATGGCCATCGATTTGAACTCGAACTTTCTGTCTTGTTTCCAAATAATCGTTAAGATACTGCCAGCCTTTCTCCGTTGTAAGGCACAGCAAAAAATAAATCAGTGTTTCACTGCCGAAGTTACCCGCCAAATTATTTAAATCACTAAACAAAATGTCCTCGCCGCTGTCAATTCTCCTGGCAATTATTCTGGCGGTTCTGGAATCAGCGATTGTTTTCTGAGCATATCTTTCAAATTTATATCTTTCGATGACATTTTCAACTTCTTCATCACTTAGATCCTGCAGCAAAATCAGCAAATAAACTATCCATGATTTAATGATCTGGTGAGAATAGTTTTCCGTAAACCACCCGCTGACAATTGGAACTCTTTGTAGTTGTGACAAATTCATATTATCCAATTTAACTTCCGGGAAAATATGCTGCCATACTCCTATTTCTTTCATTCGCCTGATTGCCGGCATTGGGTTTCGCTCACTCAAAATGAGGATCATTTCCTGAAGTATTCTCTTATAAGAGAGTTTCCCCAGCAGTCTCCGGTTTATGGCATCATGTGCAAAACGCAGTGTATCCGGTTCTATTTTGAATTGATAACGCTGTTCAAAACGTATAGCCCGCAGTATCCGAGTAGGGTCCTCAACGAAAGAAAGATTGTATAAAATCCTGATACAACCGTTTTCAATGTCCTGACGGCCGCCAAAATAATCGATCAATTGTCCGTAGCGATTAGGATTCAGGCATAATGCCAGGGTATTAATGGTAAAATCACGCCGGTAAAGGTCTTCCCGGATCGATGACTTTTCTACCTGGGGAAGAGCTGCCGGGAATTCATAGTATTCAGTCCTGGCTGTAGCCACATCAATTTTATAGCCGTCCGGCAAAATAATCATTGCCGTGCCAAATCTCTCGTGAACTTTTGCTCTTCCATTAAGCCGTATGGCCAGTTCCTCAGCTAATACCTTACCCTCTCCCTCAACAACCAGGTCCAGATCATAATTTGGTACCTGCAAGAACAAATCTCTTACAAAACCACCTACACAATAAACGATCATTCCCAGTTCCTGTGCTGTTTCACCGGCAGTTACCAGGATCGCCTCCAATTCAGCAGGCAGGTTTTGTTTTATCAGGTCAGCAAAATCGCCTTCCCGGTTGTCTTCAGTAGAATAAAGCAATTCATGATCTTCAGGATAGTCTTCACCATGGAGACATCTTAAGATATCAGTTCGTGAAATGATCCCGGTAAGTTTTCCCTTGTCAATAACAGGAAGCCTGCCGATATCCTTTTCCACCATTATTCTTTGTACTTCCGTAATGGTGGTATCAGGTTCAACGGATAAAATATCTGTAGTCATGAAACCTTTAACCGGTGCGTGCCCCAGTTCATGGGTACGAGCTTTGTCAACGTCACGGCGTGATATGATTCCAACCATCCTGTCATCTTCAACTACCGGCATACCTGTATGACCATATCTGAGCATTAATCTCCCGGCTTCTTCCATACTTATATCTTTAGGTATCGTCTTCACCGGTGATGACATAATGTCACCGGCCAATAAAGCAGGTATGGCGTTTTTCCCCAACTCATCGATAATTATTTTTTCAATATCAGAATACTCTATTTCCTTCAACAATGCAGAAGCAGCTTTTTCATGCCCTCTGCCGCCCAGAGGCTTCAATACTTGATTTACTCGGATGTTATCAATTCTGCTGCGAGCTATTACATGAATTTTTCCCTGCATTGCAGCAACTACAAAAACTGCGTCGCAATCTTCCACTTCCAATAAGCGGTGTGTCACAATATCCAATCCAGGAACAAAATCACGGGAATCTGTATAGGCTATTACAATTGAGGAATTCTCTATTTTATAATAACGGGTATTGTTCAGCAGGTTCTGCAGTAAATTACGCTGTTCACTGGAAAAGGGCCGTTCCATGAAATTAGCTACCACTGATAAGTTGGCCCCTTTTCCTATTAAATAAGCGGCTGCTGCCGCATCCCGGGCAGTGGTAGTGGAAAACAAGAGACTGCCTGTATCTTCGTAAATGCCTAAAGCCAGTATAGTAGCTTCAAATGTATTAATATGAATTCCTTGTTGGTTGATGGCTTCTACCAGAATGGTAGTTGCCGCTCCCACCTGTTCAATATTCATCACACTTCCCTGCAAGTCTCCTGCCACTTGGGGATGATGGTCATAGATATGAAAGTCCATATTTTCCCTTAAAGCTAAATCCTTTAAGTAACCCAGGCGGTTTGCGTTAGCAGTGTCTATAAGAATCATTCTGCTCACTTCAGCAGCATTTATATCGCGGGGCTGTCTGACTGCCAGATGGTCTTTGTATAAAGCCATGAAGTTTTTGACATTTCGAGATAAAGTACCCGAAAACACCTTGATGGCATTAGGGTACAGCTTTTCTGCCGCCACCATTCCAGCCAACCCATCGAAATCAAGTGAATTATGTGAAGTAATAATTTCCAAGATTTACTCTCCTGTTTTTTAATACTTGCATTATATCATAACTGAAAAATAGTTATTAAACATTAAGAATTTGCATTGTTCCGGGACAAAAAGGAAGGTGGCAGATGCCACCTTCTTTACACTATGTTTATTTTTCCAGCCTTTTTGGCAGTTTGTCTTTTCGCACCAGATCTTCATATGTCTCCCGTTCAATGATTATATCCGCGTTACCTTCATTAACTAATACCATTGCCGGTCTGGGAATCCGGTTGTAATTGCTGGACATTGAATAAGTATAAGCTCCGGTAGCAAAAACAGCCAGAATATCCCCTGCTTCAGCTTTGGGCAGCTTCGCATCCCAAATCAACATGTCCCCCGATTCACAGCATTTACCAGCAATAGAAACTGTTTCTTCGGCTTTCCTGTCAGCCTTGTTGGCTATTAATGCAGTAAATTTAGCCTCATAAAGAGCAGGACGGGGATTATCATTCATTCCACCATCAACTGCAATATATTTTCTAATACCAGTAACCTCTTTATCAGCTCCAACTGTGTACAACGTAATTCCGGCAGGACTTATCAAAGCCCGTCCCGGTTCTATGATCACCCGGGGCATTGTCAGACCCCGCTTTTCTATTTGGCTTTTCACATGGTTCATTATCGTATTTGCCCATTGCTTGGGAGATGGCGGAAGGTCTCCCGGGGTATAAAATATGCCAAACCCCCCGCCCAGATTTAATTCCGCCAGTTCATGACCTGCTTCTTTTTTGATTTTCGTCATAAACTCGGTCATCAGCTCAATGGTGTGTTGAAAAGATTCTACTTCAAAGATTTGCGACCCGATATGACAATGCAGTCCCTTAAAATAAAGATTCGGACTGTTTAAAGCCATCAAAACAGCATCCCAGGCCTGTCCATCAGTAAGGGTAAATCCAAACTTTGAATCAATTTGTCCGGTTTTTATATATTCATGAGTATGAGCTTCTACACCTGGAGTTATGCGCAGCATAATATTCTGAACGATTCCTTTTTCTTCAGCTAAACCGTTTAAGGTCTTCAGTTCATAAAAATTATCAACTACAAACGTGCCGATCCCCGCTTCTAAAGCTATCATCATTTCTTCACGGCTCTTATTAT
>JAAZFJ010000157.1 GCA_012511795.1 Syntrophomonadaceae bacterium | reverse complement strand
TTTCTGGACAGGCAGGCCGTTGGTAGTGATGAAATAACGGGTGGAGAACACCTCGCCGGGCACATATACGCCGCGTTCGTCCAGTTCACGGCTGGCCACCTCACGGATCTCTCTGATCTCGTGGCGGGGGATGAATATCTGTCCCAGCTCATCCGTCTCAATTAGCACCTCACGGGCATCCTGAGAAATGATGCGCCCGTAAAACCGGGCGCCATCGTTCTTTACCACAACATAAACCTTTTGGGCTTCCTGTTCTGGATTTGTTGCAGGGGTTTGAGCCAGGACACCTTTGCCAATGACTATCAGCAATAAAAGCATTATATAAAAACAAGTATTTCTCTTCATTGGATGGTGTCAGTTTGTGGACAGGATTAATTAAAACTACCGGCAAATCCGCTTTGGTAGTACGAAAGTAAAGTTTTTTTCATTTGTATATGTTAATTCATCGAACTTTCCAGGGAAAGTACAGAGGTTTTAGTGAAATAGATCAGTTGAAGGAAAAAATCCACCTTTTTTCTTCCCTGAAAAGAAGTTTCCCTATGTTGCTTGCCTCTGAAAGGGAAATCTTTAAGCTGTTTTATTCTCTTTTTTCAGTAAAAGAAATTGAATGTAAACAAATGGAAAGCATATTGGGTAAATAAGTATAACGATTTAAGGTTTCAGAATAGCGATGAAAAAATATTTTAATTTAACTTATAGAGAGGAGCAGGTGGTTCGTCGGGGAAGTGTATGCGTTGATCCGGAAAAAAGTTTCGAGACATTTTGATATATCGATAATTTTTTTACATTTGGTATGCTTTTAACCTGTTTATTAACCAAAACAATGATGGTATGAGAACGTTTCGTAAAATGATGGCTGGCCTGCTGGTATTTGCAGGCTTTGCCCTGGTGTTCAACGCCTGCCAGAAAGACCCGGTCACCGAGCCTGAACTGCAGAACGGGGATGTGATTCCAGGCAAGTATATTGTTGTTTATCACGACGATATCACGCAGAAGATGGGTGATGTGATGACCTATGAAGGGCGTGTGGAATATGTAAGGACACAAACGGTGCAGATGCTTGATGAACTGCAGATTTCCCGTGAAGGCATCAGCCAGGTTTATGGAACCGCCATTCAAGGCTTTGCTGGCGAAATGAGCGAAGCCGAGGCTGAGATGCTTCAAAGCGACCCCCGCATCAAAAGCGTTGAGCCCGATCATTTCGTGATGCTGGACGTTGGCATTCTGAAAAAACCCACCCCTCCGGCTCCTGACCCTGACCCTGACCCTGAACCATCAGATCAGGTCACTCCCTGGGGCATTACCCGAGTTGGCGGTGGTGCTGCTTACACAGGCAACAGCAAGGCCTGGGTGATCGACACCGGCATTGACCTGAATCACCCCGACCTGAACGTGAATACCACCTTAAGCAAGACCTTTGTTCTCCGCACCACCACTGCCGAAGATGACAATGGACACGGCTCACACGTGGCCGGAACCATTGCCGCCTATAATAATTCCATAGGTGTGGTTGGCGTTGCTGCCGGTGCCCAGGTGGTGGCCGTGAAGGTCCTCGACCGCCGGGGCAGCGGGTCCTATTCAGCCATCATTGAAGGTATTGATTATGTAGCAGACTTTGCGGCTCCAGGCGACGTGGCCAATATGAGCCTGGGCGGACCAGCCTCCGATGCGCTTGATGGCGCTGTACTTGCTTTGGCAGCCGCTGGCGTTAAAGTAGCCCTTGCTGCCGGGAATGAATCACAAAACGCCAATAACGTGAGCCCTGCAAGGGTTAACCACGCTAATGTATATACGGTTTCTGCCTTTGGTACAGGCGATGTCTGGGCCTATTTCTCAAACTATGGCAATCCGCCGGTTGACTATGCTGCTCCCGGCGTAAACATTAACTCCTGTTACAAAAATGGAGGTTACACCACGATGAGCGGTACCTCGATGGCTTCTCCCCATATGGCCGGCCTTTTATTGGGTACTTTCCATATTGATGGATATGTAAATGGTGATCCCGATAATGATCCTGACCCCATTGCACATAAGTAGACTTAACTCCTGGAACATCAGGAAATCATTCTTTTTCAGCAGAGCCGTTGCTTGCAGCGGCTCTGCTGTTTTTATCAGGTCTTTTCTTTTAGATCATTGAATGACAATTGAATAACCCATAAAATTCGATGATTTCAGGGAGGAATGATGTCCGTTATCGTACACTTCCTGTTCGGTTTCAGGAAAACAAAAGGGCAAGAAATAAGGATGTCACTGGTCTGGAGGGTTTATGATTTATTCTAAATGGCTGATAAAGTGAATGATATGTTTTTTGGCACGCCATTCGATAATGGAATGACAGCAACCTTTATTACTCACTTAAAAAAACCAACAGCCGTGAAAACAAAAATTTTAGTACTCGCAAGTTTGATGTTGTTCAGTGCCGGCACTGCCTCGCTGGCCGCTTCAAAAGGAAAAACCACTGCCAGCCTTTCCGAGCTGGTGAAGAAAGAGATCGCCTATCCCCAGTTTGCCCTCGATGAGAAAGCCGACGGAATGGTTGACATCTACCTGCTGGAAGGCGAGAACGGCCCCAGCCTGGTGACCGTCAGCGATGATGCCCGCCTGCGCACCTACGTGGAAAGCCGCGTGGGCCAGATCGAAGACGCCCTGCTGGAAGCCTTCGCCAAAGACCAGACCAGGCGCTTTCGCTTTACCTTCAGGTATGTGAAGTAAGAAGGAAGTAAGAAGTAGAAAGTAAAAAGTAAAAAGCAGGAAGACAATGGAAGTATTTTGATCTGCAAGCCTGAAAACAAGGAAAAGGCGCGAGTGATCGCGCCTTTTCCTTGTTATAATCATTTATTTTTGAATCACTATTTTTCTGACAACATTGAATTCATTACTTCGCAAAATTAGCAGATAAACGCCCGGATGCAAATTTGCCACGTTAAAACTGGTTCTGACCTCACCTGGCTCATCCAGGGTTTTTTGGTCAACGATTTGACCCTGCAAATTGATCAGTTGGATATCCAATCTTTTGCTGCTGCGATTGATGAATTCTATCCAGAGTTCTGAACTGGCGGGGTTGGGGTAAATCTTGATCCCTATTGTTTCTTCCCCTTCATTAATACTTGTATAATCAGGCGTTGTGGTAACATTAATGGTATTTGAATTTGAGCTTACCCCATTATTATTATATGATCTTAGCCTGTAAAAGTATGTTTTTTCTGGAGTTAAGTTGGTGATAGAAAAAGAAGTCACGTCACCAACATTTTTATTATTGAACCCATCAATAAAACTATTGAATGAGCTATTTTCTGAAACATCCAGTCTATATCCGTCCGCTTGAGCAACAGATGTCCAATTTGCTGTAAACCCGGAATGTGCAATATTCGAGGCTACTAAAGCTTCGGGTGCAAGAGGAGGTTCTATTAACGTGGTCACAGTAATAGTGTTAGAGTTTCCACTGGTTCCATTGCTGTTATAAGCCCTGAGCCTGTAATAGTAAGTTGTTGCGGGATTAAGGCCTGTTACTGAAAACGAGGTAACATTGCCCACTTCCTTGTTGTTAAACCC
>JAAZFJ010000156.1 GCA_012511795.1 Syntrophomonadaceae bacterium | reverse complement strand
TGAAATCGTAAACTTCTCTGACCTGCGCAAATACTGCCAGGCTTTTGTAGGAAGTGTGTATCAGAACCCGGTGTCAATCTGCCCCTTCCATCAAATGATTACACCTCGGGTTATTAAAGGCTAAAAATAAAGATTTTCATTTTAATAAGACCTGTTGCCAGGATCTCCCCCCCTATAACGGGTCTAAGATTAAAATGATGTCCTGCTGGGGGAGGGGTGGAGAGGGGTTACTTATAAAGAAAGGGCGTGTCACAAAACGTTTATGTAAAAACGTAGAGAGGCTCGCCCTTTCTTTGTCCGAATCATACAATGAATTACATTTATTGAAATATATCTCCACTATTTGAGTCTTTTTGGGATACAACGCCAAGGGGTGCCCCTTCTCCATAAACCATTCGACCTTACAAAAAAGGCTTAGCCTGACACTAACCTTGTGGCTATACTACATAGGAACCCAAAGCTTCTCCGGTAAATCATGATAGGCATGGCTACAATATTGGTTATTTTGTGTATGTTTGCCCTTACATGTGTATGGCTTTAAATACAGTTTTTATTAGCATATCAAGCCAATCAGTTTCCAGTAAGGAATGCAGACGAAAAATCCCAGTAAAGATATCAATATATAAGCAAGCGACATCTTAACTACCTGGCTGTGTTTGACCATATATCCGCCGGTTGCGTAGTAAGCTGTCAGATATGAGGAATTCTGATAATTAACTATCCAAACATTAATTGAAACTAATATTATAAACCCTACTATCCAAGGATTTATTCCTGCCTGAGCTGCGAAAGGGATTAAGAGGGTAGCGAAAATCGTAAGCGTTGCAATCATAGAGACGAATACAAAACGCACCAGGCAAATGGTGATCGTTAATAGGATGACAAACAGATACGGGTTTGACATCAGTGGAATTATGTAAGGTCCAATTGCTTCTCCCATCCATTTGTCAATATTAAGATAAGGCAAAACCGAACCTAGATTAATAATGCCGCCGATAAATATAATTGAATCCCAGGGAATCTTCTGGCGAAAATCTTGGCGGCCATAGATATTAAATCCCAATAAAACACACAAAGAAATCATGGCGACCAATGTTGAGGAAATACCATGAACTAATTCGGTCATCCAGAAGAGCAGTGTAACGCTGAGTACGATCAGAGTAATTTTTTCATTCTTGCTCATAGGGCCCAACGAGGTTAGCTGCTTAGCAAAGAATCCAGGTTCCGTCTCTTTATCTTCCGGCTTATACAGCAAGACTAAAGCGAAATAAATACCGACTAAAAATATTAGTGCCCAAGGTATTGTACAAAATAGCCAATATGTCCAGGTAAACTGGGCATGATATTCGGGCGGCAGGAAACCAATTACCATATAACCCATGAAGGAAGCACTTACAAAGATAGGACACGAACTGACAAAGCCAGCATACATAGCTGAGAATAAACCGGCTGCGCCGTCACTTCTGTGCTGATATCCCATATTATCACTCATAGCCAGACTTATTGGAGCCATAATCGCTGCTTTAGCTGTTACACTAGGAATCGTCGGGGCTATACCCACACCGGTTATTAGTAATCCTAATACCTGGCCTTTATATGTAGCGGGGAAAAAACGCATGACATAAAGTGTCATACGTTGTAAAAGACCAGAAGTGCTTACTGCTACTCCTAATCCCAAGGCACTGAGTAAGAGCCACCAATTGGTATTGGAAAATTGTTCAAAGGCTATTTTGAATGGTACAACATCAAATACAACCCACCCGGAACACATGAGCATAGCCACCACATATTCCGGCAAAACATCAAAGATCCAGTTGATGATAGCCCAAGTAATGATCCCCAACCCCCACATGGATTGGATGGAAAGACTGTCAGGCGGTGATTGGTAAGCTACAGCCAATCCACAACCGATACCTAGTACACTGCCGATAATTTTTCTCCAGGTATTTCTGTTCAATGTGGACAGCCTAACTCCCCCCAATAAATTACGTGTTGCCAATTAAGTATCTTTACAGTGTCACTGTGCTGTTCGCTGACTTATCATGTCAGAATAAGCCAAGCAGCCCATACTCTTCGGCATAACAATCATGTAATTCCATATTTATTTAATTTGTCATAAAAGGCCGATCTGCTTATCTTAAGTTCCCGTGCAGCTGCGCTTTTATTGCCTTTCACTTTTTTCAAAGTCTTAAGAATGATTTCTTTATCAGTATCTATAAGCACGGAACGATAATCATTAGAATCAACTATTCTCGGTTCAGACATTATTTGGGTAGGTAAATGTTTACAGCCAATTTCTCCAGCCCAAACATAATTAGCCGCTCTTTCAATTGCATTTTCCAGTTCCCTGACATTTCCGGGCCAATTATAATTTTTCAATGCCTCGCCGGCTTTTCCGTTGAGCCCAGTGATACCGGATCCTAGTATTTTGTTATATTTCGCGATGAATAATTTAGCCAGCGGAATAATGTCTTCAACGCGTTCTCTTAATGGAGGAAGATGAAACTCGATCACATTTAAGCGATAAAACAAATCTTCCCGAAAATCACCCATTTTAATTGCTTCACGCAAATTCTTGTTGGTGGCAGCAATGATCCTTACATCGACCATTTTGGGGCTGCTTCCCCCAACCCGCATAAATGTTTTGTCCTGTAGTACCTGTAGTATCTTGACCTGAATTGATAAAGGCATATCTCCAATTTCATCAAGAAAAATCGTACCTTTATCGGCTTGTTCAAAATAACCGGTCTTGCCTTTTTTCAATGCCCCAGTGAAAGATCCGGGGGCATAGCCAAAAAGCTCTGATTCAAATAAAGTTTCAGGAATGGCAGCACAATTCACTTTTACAAAAGGATAGACAGCGCGAGGACTCGAAGCATGTATAGAGCGGGCAAACATATCCTTACCTACTCCGCTCTCGCCGGTCAGAAGAACCGTTGAACTGCTTCTGGAAACCCGGTGGGCATTGTTTTTAATTTCTATAAACTCATGATTTCTCGAGTATATATCTTTAAAACTGCAGTTGCTGGGATATTTTTCAAGTTCACTGCGATAGTAGTTAACTTGTTGTTTTAATGATAATAATTTTGCAAATATTTGCTCGGTTAATACGTTATCATCTGAATATATCCTGTTTACTACACCCGTTATAAAAACTGCCCCGTTCTTACTCTGTTTAATAGGCAGATGGGATATTACGTATCTCTTATCATTTATTATCTCCTCAGTAATTTCAGGCAAACCATCTCTTAATACCAGTTCTGCTTTATTACTTTTAATGAATGACCCAATAGGTTTTCCCAAAAGCTTTTCGGAGGGATTCGCAAGCATCTCCGCCGCTCTTTCATTAACATATTTGACTTTGCCCTTGGTATCGGAAACCAGTATCCCATCATTACTGGTACTGATAATACTTTCTAAAGTTCTCCTTATTCCCTTTACCATTTCCAGTTCATTGGCTATTTTTTCTGCATCTGATATATC
>JAAZFJ010000012.1 GCA_012511795.1 Syntrophomonadaceae bacterium | reverse complement strand
GTCCCACTGAAGGTATTGGTCGCTGCATCAAAGCTTGCTCCTGCTCCTCCAGTGTTGCCCGGGTCTCTGGTTACGGTTGATTTTGCTGGTGGAGTTTTCACATCGAGTTTGACTACTTCGCTCCAAATCTCAATTATATAGCCACTATTATAATGCTTATAAAGCACCACATAAACATCATATTCGGTACCATCAGCTGGAAGGCTAATTAATGCCGAAACTTCTGTGTTGGCAGTAGCTATAAGCGAATTACCCGCAGCTAGTGCATTGCCGCCTGTACTGTCAAAGCCATTCTTTATCTGTGCAGCGGAAGGGGCGTCCACGCCATTGGCTACTGCCACATAATAGGCAGTCGCAAGACCTTCCCAATAAACTGTTTCTGAATCGCCATTAGCTTTATTAAGTATTTGCACCTGTTTGCTGCCTGCTGCCTGAGCTGCTCCAACTTTGGGATAATCAGCAGCTAGCAGCTTAACCGGGGTCCTTAACTCAATTTTTGCTGGTTCGGATAGATTGCCTGCAGTATCCATGATTACTACATAGGTATCGTAAATTGTATCATCTGCTGGCAACTCAGTATACGGGTTGATAAGATAACCGTTTGTTTTAACTTCAACCTGAGTTCCTTTGGCAAGTACAACTACACCGCCATAGTTATTTCCGTCTTTTACCTGCTCTTTTGAAGGGGCAGTTTTATCATGATCTACTATGACATAATAGGCGGTTACAGTTTCATCTTTGGGGTACGGTACAAATGATACCCGTTTGCTACCAGGATGGCGATCCCTCGCTTCCAGAGGAACCGCCGCAAATTCTGGTGGGGTAGTGTCTGGATTAACTAAAAGCGTATAGTCCGCTGAAGCCGAATTCGGATGGCTGTCTGTAACCATTATACTAAAGCTATACGTACCAGCTGCAGTTGGCGTTCCAGCCAAATAGCCGGTAGTAGAATTAAGAGTTATTCCTGCCGGAAGAGCGCCGGAGCTGACTGACCAGGTATAAGGGAGTACCCCGCCTTTGGTAACTGTTCCCAGTTGGTATTCGTAAGGAACTCCTTGGGTGGCTTGATTCAAAGTTCCCCCGTTAATTGCAAGGGCGGCTGGATTTGCAACTACGTTTACTGTTCCTGTTACCACATTGTAAAGAGTTGTATCAGTTGGGGTAAATGTCCACTCAAAGTCTCCTGTTGCATTTACTACTGTTGCGCTATCAGTCCATGCTAAAGTTCCAGTTACTGCGGTGGAATCTGTTGATGACACTTTAAAGCTTCCGCTTAATATTGAGCTTGCTAATGTCTGCCCAACAGTTACAGCTGTAGCTGTTACTGGTTCATCTGCTACTGGGGTTACTGCTGAAGCTTTTACTATTACGGGGGTGCTAGTAATGGTAAAAGTAAAGGTGTCTGTTCCATCCGGCCCAACATTAGGATTTTCAGCTGCTAAGGCATAGCTGCCTGCTTTGCTCGCATCTGTAATAGTAGCTTTGATGGTCATAATGTCTGCTTCAGTTTCCATATTACGTTCGAGTGTAGTGCCACTCCCTATAAAATATCCATTAGGCTTTGGTGTATAGCTGAAAGTTTCAAAAATACCGGTTTTGTTAAATGTTGGATGATAACTAAGGCTACTATTCAACCAATAACCATCACCGCCTTTAGTGTCCGTATCTGTTTCTGACAAAGCCATACCTGCAGGTGCTTTCAAGTCAAAACTGAAAACACCTATATGCTGACCTGCTGGTGGCGTTACTTTTAAGGTATAAATAACATCAACTGAACCAGTTGTAGCATCAATTTCACTCTGACTTGGTGTTATGGTTAAAGTTGCAGTGTGCGGCATCAATGCTCCCTTTGCCGGCATCGCAAAACCACCCGTAACAGAAAAAATCATGGTCAATACCAACAAAATAGATAAATAACGTCGTTTCATGATTCCACTCCTTTTTGGTAAATCTTTAAGCCCTTGGCATTGTGGTAGATTCAATTTCCTCTCTCCTAGCTTAAGGGGTTAGTGCCGTTCAGATGTTCGAATAGCCTTTGATGATCAGAACTGGTAGTAATTCCATCCTTATTAACATCACTGGCTATTAGGGCATCTCCAGTAAGAGGATTCGTCCCATTTAGGTGTTCAAATAATCTCTGATGATCAGAACTGGTGATGATGTCATCATCATTCACATCACCATAAAGAATATCACCCTCGACCGTCACATCAAATCTTACCAGCCAATCTATCTCCGGCTCCGAACCAGAACCATCACCGGGGTAATAACGATAAGCCAGAAGTTCAGCTGTACCAATGCCAACTGCTTCTATTTCGAAACCTTGATCAGTTTCTTCGACTTTAACAACACTGGAATTTAAGCTATGCCATCCGACCAAAGAGCTTGCATCTTTTCCCATTATAGTCACGGTATATGTCGGTTTATCTCCAATACTTAAAAAATCATCGTCAATGGGATCAGTTTCTGAGCGTATGGCAATCAAAGCCAGGGAACGGCGTGCATCTCCATCCAAGTCTATGTATGCCGCCAGGATTTTAGATTGTTGTACTAACAGCTCCTTATTCCAGCCCAGCTCTACAAATTTGTTTTGAAACATTTCGTTGCCCGGCTGTGAAGCTCCAGCGTCAAGTGCATCAAAAAGATATCTAGTCATCTTGTCGATCATATCCTGATTATCGTCGTTGGCTAATATCCCTGCTCCAGATACACCAATGACTGAACTGATCTGATCGCGGGTGGCCTGAAGCAATCTGGCTAAATCATCCATTGTAATTTCTTCCCCAAACAATATTTTAAAATGGGGTGAAAATTCCACACGGAAGTTTTCAATGTCCGCTTTTAATTGATTGGAATCTGTATCATTAAGATAAGTAAATGCCATCAATTTAGTAATTAATCGGTTCCATTCGTCTTTGTCGTACAAATCTGTGCCTGCATATTTTTCAGTAACCTCTGTCGTTACTAATGGACCTGCAATTGCATCAAGTTGCCCATCTGTTAGAGTTCCTAACTCTGCCTGTGCGGCTTCTATGGCAGGTATATTAAAATCCGTATCTGCATATGAGTATAAGTCTTCCATTTCCCCTACTATTTCATCGATAGCTGATGCAGTATCAGCTGCTGCATAATCCACCGGCGCAAAAGCAAAGAATACAAAAAACGCCAGTATTAAGATCTTAGAGAATCTTTTTTTCATTTTTGTCTTTTCACTCCTTGTCACTTTGTTATGGTTGAAAATAATCCCCCCTTATTTTCCATTTAAACCTTTTGATTCTGATACATTAAAAACCGTACTTAAACTCCTCCTCAAGAATTATAACTAAATATTACCATATCTGTGCTTTAAATAGTCCTATTCTTCATCTAAATCAAAAATTCCTACAAAAATTACTATTTTTTAAAAAACAGGACTAAAGGGTATAGAAACTAAAGGGAATCTAAATAATCTTTTTTGCACTTGTTTAATTAAAACAGTCATGCTATTATACCCTGTAAGGGTATGGCAGGAATTAAATCCTCCTATCCTGTAAATATTAAAGAATAAAGAGGTGATTTAAATGTCTATCTTGCAAATAACTTCTGAAACCATAGCTGACTTGAAGCAAATTCTCCAGGATGGAAAAATCGAATCCAAAAATTTAAGAATCGTTTCCCAGATTGGCTGAGGCGGAATGTCATTTGATTTGGTTCTGGATGAACCAAGAGCAACTGATAAAGTAGAAGAACATGACGGAATCAATTTTATAGCTGACAGTAAAATCATTGATAATTATGGGCCTTTTAATCTTCAGTCTTTTAAAAGGG
>JAAZFJ010000155.1 GCA_012511795.1 Syntrophomonadaceae bacterium | reverse complement strand
CAGCCAGTGAACTGTCCGAGGCGGTGATCGTCAATCCCTATGATTATGACGCCATCGGTGTTGCCCTCAAAAGAGCCCTGGAGATGCCCAAGGAGGAGCAGCATCTCCGCAATAGAATCATGCATCAACGTCTGAAACGGTATAACGTTGAATTCTGGGCAGCTGATTTCATAAAAGAGCTTCAAAACGCGGTATTGGAAACGACCAGCACTAACCGTCAGATCAGGATCGAAAAAGATAGCCATAGGCTGGAACCTGCATACAGAAATGCTGATCGGCGTATACTCTTACTGGATTATGACGGCACGCTGGTTGGTTTTACCGGAGTGCCAGAGGCGGCCAAACCTGATGAGGAGATCAAAGCGCTCTTGACCGCGCTGACTCAGGACTCCAAAAACACGGTGGTCATCATATCAGGTCGAGACAGATTCACCTTGGAAAGATGGCTGGGAGATATAGACGGACTTTATTTAGTGGCCGGTCACGGGCTATGGGTTTATATTCCCGAAGAAAAGAAATGGAACATGACCGTGGTACCTGATAGTGCTTGGAAGGATATAGTTCGTCCTATAATTGAAATGTATATCAACCGCATGCCAGGCGCGCTGATTGAAGAAAAGGAATTCTCAATTGCTCTGCATTACAGGCAATGTGAATCAAATATGGCTACCAATAAGATAAGAGAAATTAAAGAAACTCTCATGGACATGACCAGTTCTAGTGCCATCTCCATCCAGGAAGGCAACAAGGTGCTTGAGCTCAAAGACAGCCGCGTAAATAAAGGAATGACCGCCTCATTTTTTATCAGCCGCGATGATTACGATTTTTGTCTGGGTGTAGGAGACGATGTAACTGATGAGGATCTGTTTGCAGCCATTCCAGAGGATGGATTTTCCATCAAGATCGGCCTGGGTAACACTAGTGCCGCTTATTCATTGAAATCGTGGAAGTCCATGCGCAAGGTACTTAGAAGATTTATAGATATTAGCCGGGAGACTGATCAGTCAATTCTATCACCAGGCCCAGAGGAGTTGTCATGAAAAGACCAGAAGCTGTGTATGAGCTGAATAACTTCGCTTTGGATCCCTATCACCTCAAGCTTAACGAGGTTATTTTTCATAATGCCAATGGCTATATCGGTGTCCGCTATGATTTTGAAGAAGGGTATTATGATGGCTTCGAATATATTCGTAGCCAATACATCAATGGCTTTTATGATCTTGCCCCGGTCAACCAACCGGAAGCCCTCTATGGGCTAGTCCGAGAAAAGCAAATCATGCTAAACATCGCGGATACCCAGTCGATCCGGCTGTTTATCGATGGTGAAGAATTCAGTATGTTTACCGGGACAATATTGGAAAGCAGCCTTTCTTTGCATATGGAAAAGGGCGTTACGGTGCGCCGGGTAATTTGGCGCTCTCCGCAAGGAAAAGAGATTGAGCTTACCATCACCCGCATGACTTCATTTCATCAATTAACTCTATTTACCATCGCATACGAGATAAAACCGTTAAATTTCTCGGGCAATATTTTTATCGAGTCTGGGCATGATGTTGAAGTTGCTAACTTTTATGACCCGTCTGACCCACGCAATCTTGGCGAGCCCGTGGAATGTCTCCAACCAATTAGCTGTGAGATCAAAGACGATGTCTCTTATATAACCGCTTCAACCAACAGATCAGACTTACGAATATGCAGTGGTGTCAAACACACTATTTCACAGGACACTGAATTTGAGTTTTGGGTGAACAACGATTCCGCCCTGTGCCGATTTTTTTTGCAAGCAGTGTGTGGACAGTCAATCAAGATGATCAAGTATGCGGTTTTTTGTGATTCTATACGCTTTGCGAATTGCAGAAAACATGCCATCATTGAAATGGAAAAGGCCGTGTCGATTCCACTCCCGGAACTTTACCGCAAACAAGAGGAGTATCTGGCTGAATATTGGCGGAACTGTTTGGTGGAAATCGATGGGGATGAAGAATCGCATCTGGCCATGCGTTACAATTTATATCAGCTTATACAGTCGGTCGGTAAGGATATACACAGCAATATAGCGCCGAAAGGCCTAAGCGGTGAAGGCTATGAGGGCCATTTCTTCTGGGATACAGAGATCTATATCCAACCCTTTTTTACCATTACCAACCCGTCTATTTCTAAAAACCTTATCGAATTTCGTTATGGAACCCTCGATCTGGCCAGAGAAAATGCCAGAATACTGGGGCACGACAAGGGTGCACTATACCCCTGGCGAACTATCATGGGGCGAGAATGTTCCGGCTTCTTCCCGGCAGGATCTGCGCAGTACCATATCAATGGGGATATTGCCTATTCCATCATCGCCTATTACCTGGCCACCAAAGATCTTGATTTCATATTGAGCCAGGGCGCCGAGATCATTTTTGAAACGGCCCGTATTTGGCTGGACACAGGCAACTTTTACCAGGGAAAGTTTTATATCAACAATGTGACCGGACCGGATGAGTACACCTGTATCGTCAACAACAACTACTACACCAACGTAATGGCCCAATATCATTTGCGTTGGGCCGAGAAGTTCTATCATCTTCTCCGGAGTTTCCCAGATTTTACGAAGCTAACCGAAAAAATATCTTTGACAGAGGATGAGATCAAATGCTTTGCCCAGGCGGCAGATCAGATGTACTTGGCTTACGACGAGGAACTGAACATTAACCCACAGGATGACTCTTTCCTCCAGAAAAGTAAATGGGATATTTCTCTTATCCCTAAAAACAAATTTCCACTGTTATCTAATTACCATCCGCTGCATTTGTACCGCTACCAGATCTGTAAACAGGCAGATACGGTGTTAGCCTATTTCTTATTAGAGGATGCCCAACCAGAAGAGGTGATGCGCAACTCCTTCCTCTATTATGAAAAGATAACGACGCACGATTCCTCTCTCTCTCCCTGCATCTTTAGTATCATGGCAGCTCGGTTGGGCATGATAGAAAGATCCTTTCAGTATTTCGGCGACTCGACCAAACTTGACCTGATGGATCTACATGGAAATACTGATGACGGCATTCACACTGCTAATATGGCCGGCGGTTATTTAGCCGTCGTCTACGGGTTCGGCGGCT
>JAAZFJ010000154.1 GCA_012511795.1 Syntrophomonadaceae bacterium | reverse complement strand
ATCTTTTGCGCCTATGCTCTTTCCCACCAGGGCAGTGGCAGCGATAGCAATGCCGATTCCGGGCATAAAGGACAGGGATTCTACTGTAACCCCTACCTGATGAGAGGCAAAAGACAGTGTACCTGCTGAAACAATCAAATATACGGACAAAATTGTGCTGAAATTGTTGAAGAAATGTTCTGTAAAACTGGGCACTCCCAGGGAAAAAATTCTTTTGACCAGACTTACATCAAAGCCTTTTAACAGGTTCCAATGGATTTTCAAATCTCCCTTCCCCTGCAGCAGAAAGACTACCGCGATTATAAAACCTACTACATGTGCAATAGCTGTTGCCCAGGCTGCGCCTGCCACACCCAGCTGGGGAAAGCCAAATTTTCCGTAAACCAGTACATAATCTCCCACACAGTTGATGATATTTACAACCAGAGCGATGTACATAGGGATCTCAGTCCTTCCCCAGCCCCGGTAAACTGTGCAAATCATATATAAAGTGATGGCCAGGGGCGTCACCCAGAAGGTTATGTGAAGATAAGCCGCCGCCTGGGTGAATACTTCTCTTTCCACATTAAAAAGGGTAAGGATGTCCTTGGTAAATACCAGTCCCAGAATCCCTGCCAGAAGGCCTATTAATACTCCCAGAAGTACGGTCTGGCCTGCAATTTTATGAGCTTCTTCAATTCGGCCGGCCCCTTTGGCATGAGCTACCAGAACTGCAGAGCCGATTCCCAGGGCTTCCAGAACCAGGACTACGGCAAAAAATATTTCTGCCCCCAGTCCCACCGCCGCCAAAGGAGCAGCACCTAACCGGCCTACAACAGCTACATCTACTATGCCGATCAGCATATAAAGAACCATTTCCATCATAGCCGGTAAAGCAGTGCGAAATATTGTGATGCGGAGAAGCTTGTCTTTCAAGATCAGCATAAAAATACCCTTTCGAGATATTAAGGCCGCCCTTTCAGGCGGCCATTTCAATTATATATTAAGAAAAGCTTAAATCAATAGTTGTTTGTTCACTCGCGAATTAGCAGCACTGGACATTTGGCATGATGGCTGATCACATTACTGACGCTGCCCAGCATGATTTCTTTTATTCCGCTTAAACCCCGGTTGGCAATAATTATTGAATCATAGTCTCGTTTGGATTTTTCAACAATGATTGCTGCCGGATTTCCCAGGGTAACTTCACTGGTTATTTCAACATTGCCTGCTGCAGCTTCGTCCTTGATCTTTTCGATAATATTTTCAATCATCTCCCGGGCGCCTTTTTCGATGGTATCTATAAGATCTAATCCGGTAAATGTATACTCACTTGGGCGTATGGTATGAAGCAAATGGATTTTTCCCTCATGTTTTGCCGCTATTTCTACAGCAATCCTGGCACTCCTTACCGATTGGTCTGAGCCATCAACAGGAACCAGAATATTCTTGAACATAAAGATTACCTCCTCTTCCTGCTAAATAGATAATGGACAAAGTCTGATTCCGTTCACCTCCCTGTGACTCATTGCCTAATTTCATTTTATACTATTTGTGAATTTACAGGAACAAAATTCCTTAAGCAGGAGTAATTTTTGTTCAAGAGAAGGAGTAACTTTTTCAGGTAAAAGAAATCATCATTTATCCTGGCCAGGATATTTTTCAGCCAGTAATTCCGTATGTTGCTGAAAGTATTCAGCAATATTCTGCAATTCTTTTTGCTGCCTGGTATTTAGTGAGACCTCACTGAGCAGTTCCATCATACCGGTCAAATCGTGGCGCATGATCAGGCAGTAATGATAAACGGCCTTGCTGTTGGAAAGATCGATATGGGGCAGTTGAGAGAATATTCTTTCCAGGCGCTCTGCTTCATGGTGAAGCTCAGCCAGCCTTGATTTCATATCCTGGCTGGTTTCCAGTTCCAGCCCCTTTGCCCTTATAAAACTGGCATATTCATTGTTTAATTCAAAGTGCCGCAGTTCTTTAAGCTTTTTTAGCTCCGCTTTTGTCTGCACCAGAAACCGCGCTGCGATTTCCCGGCATTCCCTGGTTTCACATGCTTTATGAAGAGAGACGTAAAACTGGCAGCACTTTCTGGTCAAAGCTTCTGCCAGACCGTATTTTTCGCTTAGAGAAGATCTGATCATCATAGAAAAAGGACTGTTTCGTACTGCTTGCTTATTCATCATCATACCTGCATTCAAAGTAAATTTTCTTCTATCATTATGATTTATTTTTATTATGCTTTTTTTCCTCTGGTCTAATCCGCAGGTTTTACAGTCAATAACTGTAAAAATAAATTATTATTAATTACTGGTATAAATCAGGTATAACTTGAAATAAATAACTTTTAATTAGACATAAATAGATGATGGGATTAAAATTAAAGATAACCTGTTAATATCTTAACTTGCTATTTTGTTAGGAGTAAAGGAAGTGGGGGTAAACTGTGACACGGGAAATCTTAAAGGGTATTTACCAAATTCATGTACCTCTGCCGGGGAATCCTTTGAAATATTTGAATTCATACCTGATCAAAGGAAATGACCGCAGCCTTTTGATCGATACCGGTTTTAACTGGCCGGAGTGCAAAGAGGCACAGCTGAAAGCTATGGATGAGCTGGGGATGGACTGGGCACAGATCGATTTTTTTATCACCCATGCTCATGGTGATCATGTGGGACTGGTAAATGAACTGGCGGACAAAGATGCCAGAGTATACTGCAGTGAAATTGATGCCCAAATCGTACAAATGTTTATACACTCCAGGTATTGGGAGTTAAGTGATATGTTTTTCAAGCAGCACGGTTATCCTGTGGAAAAGCTCACCAGAAAGCATGATGATATTGAAGGGTATATTTCCGGTGGCGGGAACATCCAATTCACCCCGGTGAAAGAAGGAGATACTCTCAGGGTGGGGAACTACCGGCTTTATTGCATAGAAACACCGGGACATTCCCCCGGGCACATGTGTTTATACGAACCGGACAAGAAATTAATTTTTTCCGGCGACCATATACTAGACGGCATCACTTCCAATATTACTGCCTGGGGAGGCAGTTATGACTGTCTGGGCCTTTACCTGAAAAGCCTTGAAAAAATTGATGCCCTGGATATAAAACTGGTATTGCCGGCCCATCGTAAACTGATTTCAGATTATCACCAGCGGATAGCAGAACTGGTGACCCATCATGAAGAACGATTGCAGGAGATCCTGGATATACTTCATGGTGGATTCATGAGTGCTTATCAGGTGGCAAGCCGGATGCACTGGGACTTAACCTATGATTCCTGGGAGGAGTTTCCCGATTTTCAGAGGTGGTTTGCTACCGGTGAAGCCATCGCACATCTGGAACACCTGGCTGAACGGGGAAAAGTAAAACGCGTTCAACAGGAAGAACTAATGCTGTATGAGTTAGCCTAAAAGAAGGAAATCTGTCCTGGTTAACTTGTAATCCGGCGGGCTCTACCACAGTGGTATCAGCAGCATAGAAAATCTTCTGAAAGTACTAGGCTCATGAGAAATTCGTGAGCCGTTTTTTATTCAGGTTATGCGGCATGGAAAAAAATTCCCTTCGTTTATGTCAGATATAGGAAGAGATGAAGCCATACCTCCCAATGATGACTCTGTCAGTAAGACAAAAACCCCCATTATCCAGTATCAATAAAAGATTTTTTCATTGTTCTCATTAGTACCTTTCCTAAGTCAGTTTTAAATAACGGATATATAATTTTATACCAGTTATTAGGGAAAAATCAGCTGATATCTTAGAATAATTTGAAAATTACAAATTACGGCATAGGTTCACTATAGTGAAATATTATATGTTATAATATATCAAATTTAACTTTTCAGGCAGATATAGTACATATCCGGATTAATGCGCATTGGGGGGGTGTGAGAGTATTAGTGCGCTTAAGGGCATTAAAAAAAACGGGAAAATAAGAGAAAAAGGAATGAGAAATCCATTCCGAAAAAAATGGGGGTAATGAAGAATGGCGTCTAATTTTGCTTATTTAAATACTCGTGACTTTGAATTTATAGCCCAGGAGTGGCTGCCTACTGAACAAGTTTTTGCTTATAAAGAGTTTGCAGATTACTATTCCAAGGATGATGTGAAATCTATTCTTGAACCTTTCCGCAAGATGGCGAAAGAAGTCATCGAACCTACCAATGAAGATGGCAATTCCAATCCCTGTACTTTTGCCAATGGCAAAGTTACTACACCGCCTTCCTTTGGTCCGCTGTTCCACCAGATGCAGCAGGACGGCTGGGGAACTGCCAACATCGGTTATGGTGAAGATGCAATGACCATGCCCAATGTTATATTTGCCATGACCCAGGAAATGACCGCAGCTGCCAATCCGGCTTTTATGCCTTACATAGGACTTACTACCGGTTCTGCAGAACTTATTGAGGCCTTTGCTTCTGAAGAACTCAAAGAAAAGTTTTTGCCCAAAATGATGGACGGAACCTGGGCAGGTACCATGTGTCTGACTGAAGCTACTGCTGGATCAGACGTAGGAGATATCCTTTCCAAAGCTTATCCCACTGATGAACCAGGTGTATATAAAATCAAAGGTAATAAGATATTTATAACCGGTGGTGACAACGATTTTACCGAGAATATTATCCATCTGTATCTTGCCAGAATCGAAGGAGCCCGTGAAGGTACCAGCGGTATATCATTATTTATCGTTCCCAAGTACTGGGTCGAAGATGACGGCAGCTTAAGTGATAATGATGTTCAGTGCACTGGTATCGAACATAAAATGGGGCAATTCGGTTCTGCAACTGCCTCTCTGGCCATGGGGGAAAACAATAACTGCCGCGCCTATTTAATTGGCGATCCTCCAGGAGAAGATGGCAAAGGCCAAGGTATGGCACAGATGTTCCAGTGCATGAACTTTGCCCGTCTGGGAACCGGACTTTTGGGACTGGCCTGCTCTGCCAATGCTGTTTACAATGCCCGGGAATATACCAAAGAACGTATACAGGGACGTCCTTTAACAGATATGAGAGGTCCCCGTGTTCCCATCATTCAACATCCGGATATCCGCCGCACACTAATGAATGGCAAAGCGCTGGTTGAGGTAATGCGTGCCATGATTATGAAGACGTTCTTCATGTTCGATGTCCGCGCCAAAGATCCTGATCCGGAAAAGAGACAAGCTGCCAATGATTTCATCGAAATTGTTACACCGATGACCAAGGCTTATCCCACCGATGAAGTTTGGAATTTATGCTGTGAAGCTATCCAGGCTTATGGCGGATACGGCTTCTGTGAAGAATATCCTGTTTCCCAGATTACCCGGGATTGCAAAATCTATTCCATCTGGGAAGGAACTAACTATATCCAGTCCTTAGATTTTATCGGCCGCAAATGGACCATGAAGAAAGGTTCCGTATATGCAAAATGGTACGCAGAAGTTAAAGCGTTTGCAGATGCCAACAAGAATGTCGTCGGATTCGAAAAGGAAGCCGAGAAATTCTGCAAAGCAGTTGATGCCCTGGCAGAACTGCAGGGAGCTGTGATCGGATTCATGGGTGCAGGGAAAATAGATATGATGCCTCTGTATGCCCGCCGTATTCTTACTGCCAGTTCCATAGTCTATGGCGCATGGTGTATTCTGGAACAGGGCATAATTGCTCAAAAACGGGCAGAAGAAGTTGGAAAAGACCACTTCGATTATGATTTCTATATCGGCAAAGTATATTCCGCGAAATACTATATTAACAATGTGGTACCGCAGGTATGGTCCATTGCTGAAGTCGTAAAAGAAGGCGATGATTCCGCACTGGAAATCCCAGCTGGAGCATTTGATTACTAGAATTATTACGGACTTATTAGAAATGCCGGCCATGGCCGGCATTTTTTTATGTCTATCACAAGGATTTAAGGGTAAAGTTTATAAATACTTGAGCGTGATAGTTAAACTGCAAAAGAATGTGTTAAAATATTTAGATAATAAAGCAAATTCAAGAATTATTAGACGCATTACGAATTCATTTAACAAGGTGGGTGAACAGTGTTTGAAATTATCCGGAAAGAAACTTTGGCAGAAGGCATAAAGCTCTTTGAGGTAGCAGCACCGGAAATAGCAAAAAAAGCGGAGCCCGGCCAGTTTATCATATTACGCAAAGATGAAAGAGGAGAAAGGATACCGCTGACCATTGCTGATTTCGACCGGAACCTGGGGATATTGGTGTTAATCTTCCAGGAAGTAGGCAGAAGCACCAAAGAACTTGGCTGCATGGAAGTGGGAGACAAAATACTGGATCTGGCAGGTCCCTTAGGCAGGGCTTCAGAGATAGAAGAATACGGCAGGGTGGTTTGCATCGGCGGAGGAGTAGGAATAGCACCGGTTTATCCGATTACCAGAGCCCTGAATAATGCCGACAATGAAGTAATTTCAATCATCGGCGCCCGGTCAGCAGACCAATTGATTCTAAAAGATAAAATGGCTGAAATAAGCCATCAGTTATACATTGCCAGTGATGACGGAACCATAGGACAGAAGGGTTTTGTCACAGATGTGCTTGCTAAACTGCTGGCAGATGAAGTCAAAATCGACTTAATCGTAGCCATAGGGCCGCTGCCCATGATGCAGGCGGTATCTGAGGTAAGCAGGCCTTTTGGAGTCAAAACTACTGTCAGCATGAACCCCATTATGGTAGACGGTACCGGAATGTGCGGAGCCTGCCGGGTAGCAGTGGGGGATAAAACCAAATTTGCCTGTGTGGACGGCCCCGAATTTGACGGGCATAAAGTCGACTGGGATTTAGCTATAAAAAGAAGCCGTATGTTTTTAGCAGAAGAAAAGCAGGCCATAGAGCACAGCTGCTTTGGAGGTGAATGCCAGTGTCAAAAGAAAAAGTAAAAATAGAGCGGCAGAGCATGCCCCACCAGGAAGCAGCGGAAAGAATACAGAATTTCAGTGAAGTGGCACTGGGATACAACGAAGAACAGGCACTCCTGGAAGCATCACGTTGTCTGGACTGCAAAAAACCCACCTGTATGGAAGGCTGTCCCGTTGAAGTAGATATACCGGTATTTATCAAGCATATCAAAGCCAAAGAATACCAAATGGCAATTGATGCCATAAAAATGAAAAACAACCTGCCGGCTATCTGCGGCAGAGTATGCCCCCAGGAGAACCAGTGTGAAAAACATTGTGTTTTAGGCAAGAAGTTTACTCCGGTTGCCATTGGCCGTCTGGAAAGATTTGCTGCCGACTGGGAATTTAAACAGCCATCTGAAACCAGGGAAAATAATAAAGGGAAAAGCGGTAAAAAAGTAGCCGTGGTAGGCTCAGGACCGGCCGGACTGACAGCTGCTGCTGATCTGGCCATGTTCGGCTATCAGGTAACGGTTTTTGAAGCCCTGCACACTGCAGGAGGGGTTCTGGTTTACGGCATACCGGAATTCAGGCTTCCCAAAGCCATTGTTGAAAGGGAGATCCAAGGGATCAAACAGCTGGGTGTTGAGATCAGGACCAACATGGTAGTGGGAGCGGTCAATACTATTGATGAACTTATGAAAAACGGGTTTGATGCAGTATTTATCGGTACCGGAGCAGGGCTGCCCAATTTTATGCAGATACCGGGAGAAAACTTAAACGGTGTCTATTCAGCCAATGAATTTTTGACTCGCACCAATTTAATGAAGGGGTATCTTTTCCCTGAATACCTGACACCTATTAGAATCGGCAAAAAAGTAGCGGTGATCGGAGCCGGGAATGTAGCCATGGACAGTGCCCGCACCGCCCTAAGACTGGGCGCGGAAGAGTCCTATATCATATACCGCCGTTCCGATAAAGAGATGCCTGCCAGAGGAGAAGAGATTGAACATGCCCGGGAAGAAGGAGTGAAGTTTAGGCTGCTCACCAGCCCGGTAGAAATAATAGGAGATGAAAAGGGCTGGGTCAAAGCCTTGAAGTGTCAAAGGTTTGAACTGGGAGAAGCTGATGAATCAGGCCGGAGACGCCCGGTAGCCATCCCCGGCTCAGAATATGAAATGGAAATGGATACGGTGGTAATGGCCATAGGCCAAGGGCCTAATCCCCTGGTCCCCCGCACCACACCGGATCTTCAGTTAAACCGTCATGGAAACATAATCGCAGATGAGACCAGCGGACAAACCAGCAAAAAAGGGGTGTTTGCCGGAGGCGATATTGTGACCGGAGCCGCTACTGTTATTCAGGCCATGGGTGCCGGCAAAAAGGCTGCCCGGGCTATTCATGAATACTTAAGCAATTAATGTAAGAAAGAAAAGCGCATCGGGATTAACGATTCTTTGAGTAGTAATTAGAACCAAAAAATAGTTCGGGCTATCAAAAATATTTAAGCGGCAGTTAGATCCTGCCGCTTAAATATTATATAGGAGAGGAGAGGAAGGGAGAATTACAGTTTGATTTATTTCTTCATGGATTCCAGCATTTCTGCCAGAGCCTGGAGTTTCATATTATTCCGCTCTGCGTCATAAAAGGTCTCATCTACCAGGTCTCCTTCGATCATGGTCATAGGGGTTCCCAGATTCTTCTGAATGAAATCAGACACATAGCGCATGGTTATGGAGCTGGGCTTGCAGCTCATGGCATAAGCAAATATCCCGGCATCCAGTTTATAATCTTTAAAAATCTGCAGGGTGGCCTTGGCTTTAAAGTCTACCGAACGGCTGAAAAACGCCAGTGCCGTGGTCTCTGCTACACTGTCCAGAGGGTTGGCTGGGTCCAGTTTATCATAAGCAAAGATTTCAAAATAAGTGCTGGTAATAAGACACATGCCCAGGCTTTTAAGCTTTTCAGAAAGCTGCCGGATGGCAAACCAGTAGGGCAGCCCATCCCAGTAAATACGGTATTTCATATTCTCAAAGGGCACTACCTGATCCTTGATCCGCTGATCCAGCTCCAGGTTCAGCAATCTGTAGTGCTCTGCTGCTTCAGGCATGTAACGCAAGGCCAGGTTGGGGAAATTATGGCCCATAATATCAAAATAGGTGGCCGGTGCCGGGATGTTTTTGTTTTTCTCCAGCATCCCCCGGTAATTGTCAGAACTGTTTTTGGCGTTGGTGACTACTTCTTGAAGCTTATCATAATCAAACTTTTTGCCGGTGAAATTTTCCAGGAATCTTATCAGGTCAAGACATTGGCTCTTTACATGTTTGACTGCTTCTCTTTCGTCCATTCCGGGAAGAAGCACCGGACAATCGATACTTACTAGGGGAACTTTCCAGTAATGGCTTAAATGTTCCCACCATTTTGTTATTAAAATACAGGTGTTATTGGTCACCAGAAGGAAGTCCGGCTTTGCCAGGGGTTCAAAGATTTCCATTCCTTCCTGTACACCTATGGTTGCACCGATACTGTTGCGGCAATAGGTACATAAATGATGTTCATAGCCGCGTTGTTCAGTAATTTCGCAGTGACCGTGTGCCACATGTCTGGCACCGCTGGTAGCTGCATAAGCTTCGGGGTACTGGACGCAAAAATCCATGGCCCACAATATCTCAGCCGGGGCCATGGTTGAGACCCAGGCTACCGGTTTTTCCCTGGTGATTTCTATTTCACGGGCACTTTTATAATGATCGGCAATAAGTCCGCCTAAGCGCTTCTGACTTTCCAGCCGTGCACCCACTTTCCATTCTTTCGTCTCCATGTTATACCCTCCTTGTCCAGATCTGACTGAAAAACATATCAGCCTAATTTAAATTTTTGGCCAGCAAGGCGGCTCCTAAGGCAGTTACGATCTGTGGATTTTCCGGAACCAGCACTTTACGCCCCAGCATTCGTTCCAGCAGTTTCGCGATGGCGATATTTTTTGCCACCCCGCCGGTAAGCACGATATCTGCCCGGGGTTCCGGGTCAATGGAACCTATGAGTCCCAGGATCCTGCTGACGATAGATTCATGCAGTGCTGCAGCGATATCTTCTTTCCTGGTCTTGCGGGCGATGAGAGATATAATTTCACTCTGGGCAAAAACGGTACAGGTATTGCTGATAATGATCCTGTTTTTAGATTCCTGGGAAATCTCACCCATTGCATCAACTGCTATGCCCAGGGTCTGGGCTGCCACCTCCAGAAATTTTCCCGTGCCGGCGGCACATTTGTCATTCATGGCAAACTGCAATACTTTCCCCTGGCTGTTCATCTTAATGGCTTTGCTGTCCTGACCGCCTATATCCACGATCAGTGTAGCTGCTGGAAATAAATGATGAACGCCTGCCGCATTACAGGTTATTTCGGTAATGGTCTTATCGCTGAAGGGAATACTGATCCGGCCGTAACCGGTAGCCACGATCTTGTTCAGATCCTTGACCGTCAGGTCGAGTTTTTCCAGTGATTTTTTAATGACCCGGTCAGCGATCTCAGGGATATCAATTCCTGAAGGCTGCATTGCGTAGGAGTATTGTCCGTTTTCATTGATAACTACAGCCTTGGTGGTCGTTGAACCCACATCTACACCTGCTGCTATCATGATTTCATTCCTCATTTCTTGGTTGATTTAAAGGGTCTCCGCAAAAGCCTGGATCCTGGTTCTCAGCGCTTCTGATGAACCTGTGCCGGATTCTGTAAATAAAGACAGATAGGAAATGTTTTCTTCATTTAGCCGGTTTTTAAGCAGCACGAATTCCAGATCCAGGGGGTCGCAGTACATAAGCCTTAATACGACTACACCTGCTGCCTGGCCTTTTTTTACTTTATCGATGATATATTCAGCATAAGGAGAGGTATTGTTGATTTCACCTTTCCAGTTGTCAGCATAATGATAAGTAGTACAGGGGATGGAATCCATATAATAATCAACAAAAGCTTTTACCGGGTCCTTTTTGGCATCAATATCTTCAGCAAAATACCTGCCGCCGGTAAAAAAGTCATCATCAACAATGACCAGTCCCTGGTCTTCAATGAGCTGAAGCAGCTCATCATCAGGGGGATCACAGGGATGGCCGACAGCTATGACTCGTATTCTTTTATCCTCAGCGGATGCTGTTGATTCAAGTTCAGTCAGCAATTGCTCCAGTAATTGGTTATGTTCTTCCCGGGGCATCAACAGAGCCGTTGCCACAACATGGACCATATCCTGGGCACTGATAATACCCGGGGCTTCACTTCGCAGCTGGTTTAATTTCCTCATCATGGCCCGGGACCGGTTATAGATATCGATACTGTTTTTCAATGCCTCAGGAGTGATCTTATTGTTGGTAAATTCCTCCAGGGCAGAAATCAGCCTTATGAGTTCGTTTTCCAGTAAAGACCGGCTGGTGTCATGCAGTTTATAGGGGCGCCACATTTCGTGAAAGAAAGGAAAAGGGTGATCCAGGTGCCAGACCTCGAAAAAAAATCTGACCTGGTCACAGACATGAAGGGCAGCCATCCCGTCTAAAAAATCGAAATGTCCTTTCAGGAGACAATCGAAACTGCTGCGCACCTGATGACAGGCATTGGTCATTAAATGCTTGTCACCTAATGTGATGGGCTCATTATCATTGCCAAACAATGTGACCGGCAGGGCTCCGGCAGCATAAATAATCTCATCAGGAAAATACATGGGCAGAGTGCCGATTACTTTCCCTTTATTATGTAGTTTCCATTCAGATGCAGCCTGGTATGGGTGTTCAAAAAGCTCTTTGAACCGGGTCAATGTTTTCATATAAACTCCTCCTGCTCCTTTAAGGTTTCTCTATAATGCTGCTATATGCAGCTTGTTGTAGGAACGGGTTCAAATCTCTGATCAGACAAGGGATAAGAAATTTTTGCGGATAGTTGAATTTATGAGTAAAAATATATACTATTATAACATCAATAGTTAACATATTAAATAATAACATGTTAATAATAAACAGATTATTTAATAATATATTATATATTATTGTTTTAACATGAGATTTTCTGTAAAAAGGAATGGTTACAGGAGTTATCCATGAATGCACACGTGCAGCACAACTATTTAAGAAGAAGGGAAGGCATTCACAATGAATTTTGATCTCACCAAAGAAGAAATGCTTATACAGAAGATGGCCAGAGAGTTTGCACAGAAAACCCTGGAACCCATTGCCAAACAAATTGACGAAGAAAATCATGT
>JAAZFJ010000153.1 GCA_012511795.1 Syntrophomonadaceae bacterium | reverse complement strand
TCCTGCTGCACTTTATAACCTCCTTATCTGCCGGTCGGGCAGTGTTTTTATACTGCCCTGACAAGGCATTAATAATAGTGTAACAAAGGAATCAAGAAAAGAAAAATTTGGGGCGTGATTACCAGGCAATGGTAAGATGTATTTGGTCAGAGGCAGCGGTAACGGGCAATTGTACCATGCCATTTTGAATTTCATATAATCGTTCTTCTATAGCTACTACGCCATCAGCAGGCTTCTTGGTTACCGGATCCCAGAAATGAAGAGTAACGATACTTTCCTCACCTTTTTTTATTTTTTCTGTAATGGCAGTAACCAGATATTTTTCCTCCGGCGTTTTTATGGCTGGCTTCTCCCAGCCTTCCATGGCAGCTGCCAGTTCATAAGCAGTTTCTTTTAAATTGTAATCACTAAGAGAAGCAGAACTGTAAACCACAACTTCCCAGGTACCTGCTTCAGGCTGCTCGTATTCAAGGCGAGTGGAATCCTGAATCTGGACTTCGCCTGTTCCCGCATAAGAACTGGTTTCCACGTACTGTCCGGGCGAGACTACATGCAGCCGTGCCCTGCCGTTGTCACCAACATTGAGATCAAAACTGAGCTTGGAAGCTCCTGATGGAACATAGAAATAGTATCTTTGCATTTGTCCTGCTGCCAATTTATCTTCAACACTATACCGATAATTTTCAGCCTTCTGTAATTGCACTGGCACCACCAGAGTCTGTAAAACAGAAATATCATATCCCGGGGTGTTTATATCATCCAACACCACCAAATCACTATATAATCCGGTATCGGTCAATTGATCATAGGTGATCTGGATATTCCGGTAACCATTACTGGGAAGCTGAATCGTGTATTGTTCCGGTCTTATCCATGAAGAAAGTCCTCCTGCTGCCATTTTATAATTTTTATCACTATTATTATAGACTGTAAGCCCCAATTCGGCAGGCTGTAAAAATCGCGAATATAGACTCTCCGTATAACCTTGGTCAGGGCTGTATTGTTTGGTCTCATAAGCGATGATTTCTTTTTCTCCTTCTTGCAGGTTATCCCAGGATTTAAGAATATTGACTGCCCCAAATCCCTGCTCCGCCGCAGTAAAGGAAGAAATGCGGTCAGCTCCTTCCAATATTGCGCTATATATAGATTGGGTGTCATAACGATACAGCTCCTGGCTAAGCGCACTGGCCAATAAAGCTGCTACACCAGCTACATGGGGTGCAGCTATACTGGTTCCTTCGCTTAGACGGTAATTCTGCTCTCCCCAAAGGGGATAAGCAGATAATACACTGCCTGGAGCAATGACTGATGGTGCCATACTACCGTTACTTGATGGTCCGGCAGAACTAAAATACCACAACGTTGGACTGGCTACTGACCAGCCATAATCATTCCGCCACATAGCAGGGGTAGCATAAGCACCTGTACTGATTACATTTTTGATAGATGCTGTACTGGCTACTGTTTCGATCCCCGGTCCCTGGTTGCCGGCAGCTATACATATAATCAAACCATGTTTTGTCAGCATTTCTTGAGCAAATGCTGACATTCGCTTTCTGTCGCTGGAGTTAAGACTGTACTGTCCCATACTAACCACCGCTACTTTTGAACCCCGCTCGGCAGCGATCCGAACTGCTTTTTCCAGGTTACTCAGGGAAGCTACCCCCATACTGTTCAGGACTTTTATAGCCAGAATCTGCGCCCCCGGAGCTACACCCTGGATTTTACCATTAGCAGCCACTATTCCAGCCACCTGTGTGCCATGTCCCAGGTTGTCGAAAGCAAGCTTAATATATTTACCTTCACTGGATATTTCACTCAAAACCAAGTTTAATTTTCGGTCGGCAAGTCCTTTTATAGAGGCGAATTGTTGTAATTGGCTGTACTTCTTTATGGCAATTTCATCTTTTAATATGTAGTTCCGGTCAGTATCTATATAAATCGTATCAAAGTTCTCATTATATTTGCTGGCTGCAGCCAAAACTAAAACAGAATCAGATTGTTTTATATCAGAGAATTCAACGCCCAGAGAAGGTATTTTAAAATATCCATAACGATAACTCTTGGCATTGTTGGGTATATTGCTGACATCGATTTTCCTGCCATCAACAACTATATAATTACCTTCCTGTTTTACTGCCTCCTTAAGCAAGACTCTGCCCTGGTCAGTCAAATCAATAAAATCTATAATCTTTGGATAACCTTCACTGGTGGTCTGCAAATCAGCGTGCCCCGGATCTATGCCACTGTCGATTACAGCTACTAACTGGCCGTGACCGGTTATCCCGTATTCTTCTATAAATTCATTGACCTTCATAGCTTCCTTGGTATTATAAAGACTCCTGCCCAAATCAGCATCTGAATACTTCGTATTTACAGCCAAATCCTCTTCTAATGGGACTAAACTGCCTGGGGTCTGTACTTTGGCGGGCTCAGCTTCAGGTAAACTGGTCAAGGAAAGGCTGATCTTATTGGCCGGCATTTGATCGACCAAATATAAATAAGCCAGCTGGCCTTGGGAATTAACGTTAATATAAGCCTTGACCGGTAATTTTAATTCTGAGATAGGCTGGTTGCTGCCTTGTTGATAAGCCGCAATTGTCTCAGACAATGTAAAAACTTGTTCTTTCCCGTTTATAAGAACGATGGCCTTTTTTGCAGACAGTTCAATCTCTGAGAGTTGTCCAAAGAAATGAAATTTTTGCCCTGTAACACCCAGAAAATTTTCCAACATTACTGCTGCTTCAGCACGGGTTATATTCTGCTGGGGGCGGAAACTGCCATCAGGAAAGCCGTTTATCAAACCGAGCTCAAGTGCTGCTGCTACATGATTACGTGCCCAGTTCGAAATTTCCTTTTCATCAGTGAAATCCTGAATAAACTCATTCTTTTCCGCAGCATCCAGACAATTGACCAGCATCATTACTGCTTCTTCTCTGGTTACAGGTACTTCGGGGTGAAAACGTTTTTGCTCATCTCCATGTACAATGCTCAACTCATGAGCCAGTTCTATATAACCCTTGCCCCAGACATTACTTGTATCTTTATAGGAAGCGTCCCCTTTTTGCAGCTCTATAGCATCTTCACTTTTACCCAATATTCTAATAATCATAGAAACTAATTCCTGACGTGTAACGGATGCACCCGGCCGGTACATTCCATCAGGATAACCGGATACCAATTGGCGGCTTTGCAATAAATCAATATGCGCTCTAGCCCAGTGGTCACGGGTATCGGAAAAAGCAGTGACCGGCTGCACTGCCAAAAAAGTATAAATACAGATGGAAAATACCACTAAACCAATTTTATAAAACAAATTTTTCATATAATCCTGCCTATGTATATTTATAATCAAAAAAATGCAGCACAATATATTCTGCCGCCTTTATTCTAATCTAATCCTGAATGATATAACTCCGGGTTGTTTAATAAACCTCTCCACAAATTAACGAAGGATATTAAAGTCAAGCAAACCAAATCTACAATTTAATGCCGTTAAAAATGATGTCCGTTATTTGTTTTGCGGTTTCTTCAGGATCAATGACCAGGGCATCAATTGTAATAGGCGCCCAGAAAGAAGCGAAACTACCTATTACTAATAATGTCAGCAATTCAGAATCAACATTGCGAATTTCGCCCCTGGTTATTCCCTGATCGATAATTTCCTTCATGCGCAACTGTTTTTCTTTACGCAAATTATTGCCCCACTCTTTCAGTTCCTCATCCATTATTTCCACATCCCAGAAAACAATGCGCGTTAAGTCTTTGTTTTCGATACAAAAGCGCAAATGTCCTGTAAGTAAAATCTGGATTCGCTCCCTAAGGGTCAAGGCATCCATATCAATCGTTGCCAGGCTTTCATAATATGTATTAACACTGGCTGCTATAATTTCTTGAAAAAGATGGGTTTTACTGGTGAAATATTCATAAATGGTTCCTTTACCGATCCCTGCCGTTACAGCAATTTCTTCCATACGGGCATCATGAAAGCCTTTTTGTGAAAATACCTTAATACCAGCTTCTATGATAGCTTGTCTTTTACCGCCGCTTTTACAAACTATTTCCATGATTATCCCCCTTTGTTAAAATTAAAGCGGAGAATTTCTCCTCCGCTTTACGGATCAAAAAATGATTAGGCATCCAAGGCTTTTTCAGACTTTCCCAGCTTAAACCTTCTGCTAAGATTCTGTCCCCAGTCGTCAAAAATGGTGTAGACAACCGGAACCAATAACAAGGTTATAAAGGTAGATACAGTCAGTCCTGCAACCACAACCGTTGCCAGCGGAGCCTGTAATTCTCCTCCTTCGCCTAATCCCAATGCCATTGGAAACATAGCCAGAATAGTGGTCAGTGCTGTCATCAGTATTGGTCTGAGTCTTACCTTTCCTGCCTCAACGATCGCTTCATTTCTTTCCATGCCTCGTTCTCTTAACTTGTTCAAATAATCAACAAAAATGATGGCATTGGAAACAACAATTCCTACTAACATGATTATTCCAATAAAAGCGGTAACGCTGAATGTTCTTCCGGTTAACAGCAAGCCGAATACAACTCCGATTATTGCAGTAGGAATGGAGAACATAATGACAAATGGATTAAAAAATGACTCGTATTGAACAGCCATCACAGCATAAACTAATAATAAGGCCAACAGCAAAGCAACTGCCAGGCTGCCGAAACTTTCCACCATTTCTTCATTCTGGCCGGTATATTCAACAGTATATCCAGCCGGTAAATCCAGCTTATCCACTTGAGCCTGGATATCAGTTATAACGCTGTTCAGATCGCGATTCATAAGATAACCGTTTATGTCAGCATGCCTCACCTGGTCAATGCGGTTAATGGAAACGGGACCCTGTCCAACTTCAAATACGGCTATCTGTGATAACTTAATTACTGCCCCCGTAGGCGAAAGAATGGTTAAATTGCTTAAATGGCTAAGATCCTTATTCCCTTCGGGAATATAGCGAACCCTTACATCTACTTCACTGCCTCCCACTTTATAGTTGGTTGCAACCGTCCCTTCCATGGCACTCTTTATAGAACCGGCTACCTGAATAGGTGTCAGTCCATAATTTGCTGCCCTTTGACGATCGATTTTCACTTGCATTTCCGGACTTCCGTCAGTCAGGGAAGCAACAACTTCACGAGTTCCAGGAACATTGCGGATCAAGTCAGCGATTTCGTTGGAAAGTTCCTTTAAGACCTCCAAATCATCGCCCCGTATCTGCACACTAATTTGCCCGCCCGAAGACATCATACTCATCATATCCATAACACTGACCTTTATCTTGGCACCAGGAATATCAACCACTTTTTGTCTGATTTCCTCAGTCATATCATTTACCGTAATACTGCGCTCATTTTTGGGCACCAATTTTACATAAAAGGTTGAAGTATCTGTCTGCCCGCTGCTCATCAAACTTGTTCCGGCAGAACCAACACTGGCAAAAATCGTTTCAACTTCAGGAATACTTCTTAATACTTCTTCGACCTGGTCTGATATTTCCTCTGTTGCTGAAATTTTGCTGCCTTTATCTACTTCAATAGTAACCGAAATCTCTCCGGAATCCGAAGCAGGCATGAATTCTGCTCCTACAAGCGGCATACAGGCAAAGGAAGCGATCATTAACACAGTCACTAATAATATCACCCGTCTTCTTCTGGCTAAGGATAATTGCAGTAATGCTTTGTATTTTTCTCCTAAATTATCGAGCCAAATACCAAAGGTACTGGTTATCTTTTGAATTCTGCCCGTGGGATTAGGATTTATAGCCATGGATCTATCACTCAGCATCCGGGAAGACATGAGAGGTATTATGGTCAGAGCAACAATCAATGAACAGAATATGGCGAAAGATAT
>JAAZFJ010000152.1 GCA_012511795.1 Syntrophomonadaceae bacterium | reverse complement strand
TTCCCGGCTCCCCTTATCTGCAAGTCACGCAGGGCAATTTTCATTCCGGATCCTAATTCATTAAACTCCCGAATGGCGTTAAGTCTTTTTTGCGCTATTTCACTCATGATCTTATCCGGCCGATAGGTAAGATATGCATAGGCAATACGGCTGGAGCGGCCTACCCGCCCCCTTAGTTGATATAATTGTGCCAGACCCATCTTGCCGGCTTCATCAACAATGATCGTGTTTACATTGGGCATATCCAGACCTGATTCGATAATGGTGGTACATAAGAATATTTCCAATCTGCCTTCCATAAACTCCATGATTACCCTGCTCAGTTCTTCTTCTTTCATGCGTCCATGGCCAATACCAATCTGAAGATCAGGCAGCATTTTTTTAAGCCTGGAGTGGACTTGATAGATGTCTTCGATACGATTATGAACATAGAAGACTTGTCCTTTTCTTTCGATTTCATTATATATAGCCTCTTTTATGATTTCCTCATCATATTCCATTACATATGTTATGATAGGGTATCTTTCCGGAGGAGGGGTCTCTATCAAGGTTAGATCACGCATGCCTGTAAGGGACATATTAAGACTGCGGGGAATGGGAGTAGCAGATAAACTGATTACGTCTACCTGTTCCTTGATTGCTTTTAGTTTTTCTTTTTGCGCCACTCCAAAGCGATGTTCTTCATCAATGATTAATAAACCTAAATCTTTAAAAACAACATCTTTTGATAACAGCCGGTGGGTACCAATGATGATATCTACAGCACCTTTTTTTAAGTTATTGATAATTTGTTTTTGCTGGGCAGTGGTGCGAAAACGGCTGAGAACTTCAACTGTCGTAGGATAATCAGCAAAGCGCTGACTGAACGTTTGGAAATGCTGTTCGGCTAAAACAGTAGTAGGTACCAAAACTACTACTTGTTTGCTATCCATGATGGCTTTGAAAGCAGCCCTTAAAGCTACTTCAGTTTTCCCGTACCCTACATCACCGCAAATCAAGCGATCCATAGGGCGCTTGCTTTCCATATCCCGTTTTACGTCCTGAATGGCCTTGAGCTGATCGCGTGTTTCCTCATAAGGAAAAGCATCTTCAAACTGGGCTTGCCACGGAGTATCTGGAGAAAAAGCATACCCTTCCCGGGCCTGGCGGACAGCATAAAGCTTAAGCAGCTCTTCGGCCATGTCTTTTATGGACTGTGATACTTTGCGCTTAGTCCTCTCCCATTCGCTTCCCCCTAATTTACTTAAACGCGGTTCTTTTTCTTCCGCAGTTTTATACTTAAAAAGCAAATCCAGTTTATCAAGAGGCAAGTATAATTTATCAGTTCCGGCATATTGCAGTAATATATATTCCCGGGTTATACCTTCGGTCTGTACCTGTGTTACTCCGCGATATATACCAATACCATAACTTTCATGAACCACATAATCTCCTAACTTTAAATCTTCTACCAGAAGCCGTTCTCCTCTTCTTTTTGTCTCAGGGCGTCTGGGGCTGATCTTTTTACCCCAGATATCTTTTTCACTAATCAGTGCTGTTTGTAAAGTAGAACTCACAAATCCTTTTTCCACATCTTGGGTGATGAATTCGATTCCAGTAAGATGATAATCAATTAGATCCTGCTGCAATTTTTGCTTGGCAGTATGATTCCGGATGGCTAGTTTGACTGCAAAATTCTTATTTTGCCAATCTTTGATACGAGTAAACAGCAGCTGATAATTAGTATAAAAAGGTTCCATCTCTTTCTGGGCTATATGCTCCAACATAGCAACCTCTACCTGTGGAATGTTTCCAGGGAAGAAAGAATGATAAACAATGGTGTGGTTTTTTATAGCCTGGGCAATTTCTTCTCTTTCCAGGAGGGGCAGCTCTTTAATTTTTTTCTCTAAAATGTTTGCTTCTTTAATAGCTGTTTTATATCTTTTTATTTTTCTTTCAAAGGTTTTGTAAAAGCTGCGAGGTTCATCAAAAAGGATCAAGCTTCCGTTGTTTAGATAATCAATTAGGGTGGCAGATAACTGCTGCCCATGAAGTTCATCGGCGGGGAAAACTGCTAATGCTTTTTCTGCTTTCCCTGATCTTTGTGTATTTATATCAAATCTTCTGATGGAATCAACCGTATCTCCAAAAAACTCAGTCCGGTAAGGCTGCCTTTGGTTTAAAGGGAAAATATCAATAAGATTTCCCCGAATAACAAATTCACCAGGCCTGGTAACCGTTTGGACTCTGCTGTAGCCGCTTTGTACCAATTGATAGCCTATTTCGTTAAATGACAGATCATTACCTACTGACAGTAAAAGTATATTTTCTCTCATTTTTTTTGCAGGTATAATGGGATAAATCAGCGAAGCAGCTGTTGCGATAATAAAAGCTTTGCGGTTAGGATGGTTTATACATTCTTCCAAAGTTGAAATACGGTCTATGTCAACCTGAGAAATCGCTTCTTTATTAAACAGAATATTGCACTCCGGAAAAAGAAATATCTTTTCTTTATCGATAAAACCTTCCATTTCTCTGGCCAGATCATAGCCCTTCTCTTCTTCCGCAACCAAACAAAGTACTTTATGGGGAAAAACAGCATACAATTCTGCCCAGACCATTGTTTTTGAGCTGCCCTCCAGCCCTGTAAGAAGAATATTTTTTTGCTCTTTTATTGTTCGGGTAAGCCGGGCAATGAAATCGGAATTCAATACTAATCCTCCCCATAATTAAAGGTGGACGCTTAAAATCAGCCCCCACTTGGTATAGAAACTCAGTAGTCTCATTTATTAATTAAATGTATTAATTTCAGTAATGTTATAGAATACTATTACCGGCATTGCTCCCTTACTTTTCTAGTTTTATCTTTTAGGGATGCTAGTTATAATAATAGCTGTTCACTAATAATGAACCTTTGTCATCAAGACCCATTTCTACAGAACATTCTTCACAAATACCCGGAAGTTCTGCTGCACCTTCCCCTTGTACTTCAGAGGTATGAAATATTTGCTGACAATATTCACATACATGGTAAATTTTCAATATCTTCTGCCCCTTTTCCATTTTTTATTATTGTGCTTAAAATGGGGGGCAAATATACTATGTCTGATTAAAGATATTCATAGCTTTATCCAGGCCGTCTTTAATCCATGTTTCCAAAGCATCTGCCGCTTTATTCCTGATTTCCTGCATCAGGATTTCTTCCTCAGAGCTGAATCTGCCTAAGACCCAATCTATGGTATCATCGGGAGGCCTGCCGATCCCAATGCGCATACGGGGAAAATTCGTACTGTTTAAATGAGATGTAACCGAAGCTAAACCTTTATGCCCTCCGGTTCCGCCACCGGGGCGAATTCTTAGCTTGCCCGGCATGAGATCCATATCATCATAAACTACCATTAAATCATCTAATTCGATTTTATAAAAATTCACAACAGGCTGAACGGTTCTGCCGCTTAAGTTCATAAAAGTTAATGGTTTGACCAGCAAAACTCTTTCACTATTTATACGTAATTGAGCTATAATACCATCGAATTTGCTAATTTCGCGTTCAACCTGGTAACGGCCGGCTAACTTTTCTATCACTCTAAAGCCAATATTATGCCGGGTCTGGCTGTATTTTTTGCCTGGGTTGCCCAGCCCTACAATGATTTTCATTTGCATACCTCGGATTCTTTTAATAAAAACGCAGACAAAGAATGTCTGCGTTTGCTTTCAGATCAGGTTTTTATACCAGTGCTTACAGCAGTGTTTAAGCTGTGTCCGTTCTTAATAATCGTCCTTATCAGGTACTTGTTATTCTTCGGTTTGAACTTCCGATTCTTCTGTTTCAGGTTCTGTGTCTGCATCAGCTCCCCTGCCAGGAGCAAGTACAGTAATGATCTGGGCATCAGGATCAGAGATGAGTTCCACATTTTCTGGTAAATCCAAATCTGAAACAATTATTTTATCGCCGATTTCCAAATTAGCAACATCACAAACAAAACTTTCCGGTATATCTTGCGGCAAACAAAGTACTTCAACTTCCTTTAGTCCTGTTTGCAGAAGTGCTCCCTTCTTTATGAGCTCTTCTTCCCCTAAAATTTGAACACTTACCATGGTATTCACTTTTTCATCCATGCTTACAGTAAGAAAATCCACATGAATAAAATTGCCAGTTAATGGGTCATTTTGTATTTCACGGATTAAAACCATTTTAGGTTTTTCCATTCCTTCAACAGATAAAGAAAATAGACCTCTTAGACCATGATGTTGTAAGGTTTTTCTGAACTCTCGAGCCGGCAGGAAAATCGGAAAAGTTTCTTCGCTTTTTCCATAAACAATACCGGGTATAAAATTATTTCGCTTGAATGTTTTCAGATAATGTTTATTTTTTATATCGCGCTTGATGCAGTCAATATTTTGGGTAATGACCATTATTATCACTCCTCGAATATAATTAGCAACGAATTAATCTCTGCTTAATTTTTAATTATAACAATAAAATGTTTACATGTCCAAATCACTGCCTTATAATTCGAACAATTTGCTTACCGATAAATCTTCATGGATACGCAAAATGGCTTCACCTATTAATGGGGCAACTGATAGTATTTTTATTTTAGGTATTTCCTTTGCCTGGGGAATAGGAATGGTATTTGTAACCACAACTTCTTTTAATGGGCTTGCAGACAATCTTTCCAGAGCTGGTCCTGAAAAAACGGGGTGAGTACAACAGCCATAAACTTCTTTGGCACCTTTTTCTACCATTACTTTTGCTGCACTTACCAGGGTTCCTGCTGTATCAATAATATCATCTACAATGATGACGCTTTTTCCTACTACATCACCTATGACATTCATAACTTCGGAAACATTAGGTTCCGGCCGTCTTTTATCAATAATCGCCAGTGCAGAATCTAATTTGGCAGCCAGATCACGTGCTCTGGTTACCCCACCAACATCAGGAGATAGCACAACACAATCCTTCCCTACTTTTCTTTTAAAATACTCAGCCAGAGTTGGTACTCCCAACAAATGGTCTACAGGTATATCAAAAAAGCCCTGTATCTGATTGGCATGCAGATCAATTGCCACAACCCTCTGTGCTCCTGCTTCCACCAGCAGATTAGAAACCAGCTTTGCAGTTATGGGATCCCGGGCTCTGGTTTTTCGATCCTGGCGCCCATATCCATAATAAGGGATAACTGCATTGATACGAGCTGCCGATGCCCGCCTGAAAGCATCGATCATAATCAGCAGTTCCATAAGGTTATCATTCACAGGGGCACAAGTAGGTTGTACTACAAATACATCCACACCACGAACACTTTCATTTATTGCGCAACTAATTTCTCCATCAGAGAATGTGGATACTAAAGCATCTCCGACAGGAATTCCCAGATATTTTGCTATGTCATTTGCCAAACATGGATTGGCATTGCCTGTAAAAAGTTTCATCCTCCATCTGGATGCCCTCATAGTACTACCTCCTACAACTATTGTTTCTTTATGCGTTTTGCCCAACCAATAATATTCTTTTGGGCTGCTCTCTCAACTGCCAGGGAATCCTCTTCAACATCTCTGGTAATCGTTGATCCGGCACCTGTGTAAGAATTCTTGCCTATCTTAACAGGTGCTACCAAATTTGAATTGCTGCCAATAAAAACTCCATCTTCCAGTACAGTATTATATTTATTAAAGCCATCATAGTTACAGGTTATAGTCCCCGCACCAATATTGACTCCTTTTCCTACCTGGGCATCACCAACATAGCTTAAATGAGGTATTTTACTGTTTTCTCCGATAACTGATTTTTTTATTTCCACAAAATCTCCTATTTTAACACCACTATGCAATACAGCACCTGGGCGCAAATAGGCATATGGTCCAATATTACAGTCATCACCAATCTTAGCTTCTAGAATTCGCGAACTTTCAATATTAACGTTATTGCCTATCAGTGATGAGCTTATGCGACTGCTTGGCCCTATGCGACAGTTTGTACCGATGACTGTCTTGCCTTCAATCATAGTAAATGGAAGTATCACCGTATCATTGCCAATTTTAACCTCACTGTCTATAAAGGTGGTAAGGGGATCCACAATAGAAACCCCTTCCTTCATCAGTTGGATATTTATTCTCTGCCTCAAAATCGACTCAGCATAAGCCAGTTGTTGACGGTCATTTATACCATGTATTGATTCACTATCAGGTGACAAATAAACAGCTACCTGTTTATTTTCTTTTTTCAGGATTTCAATGACCTCAGTAAGATAGTATTCTCCCTGAGAATTATTGTTATTAAGATTTGCCAATTTATCAAATATAATTCCGGTATTAAAACAATAGATTCCTGAATTAATCTCTTTGATTGCCTTTTGGCTGACATCCGCATCTTTTTCTTCAACAATACATTCCAAAAAACCCTCCTGATTACGAATGATGCGTCCATAACCAAAGGGATCTTCTGCTTCACAGGATAACACGGTTGCCACAGCCTTTTGCTGCTCATGAAACTGTATTAATTTTTTCAACATCTCTGGTTTTAAAAGCGGGGTATCGCCTGCCAGTACCAGCACTTGTTCAGAGTGTTTAGCTGCTGTCCTGGCCTGCATTAAAGCATGACCGGTTCCCAATTGCTGTTCTTGTACGACAAAATGTACCTGCTCCCCGGACATAGCTTCTTCAACTTCTTGGCGTCCGGAACCAACCACCAAAATAATATTTTCTATACCGGCAGCTTTAACCTGATTGATAACATGTGCCACCATAGGTTTGCCAGCTACAGGATGCAATACTTTGGGTAGCTTTGAGACCATTCTGACACCTTTGCCGGCTGCCAGAATTACTGCACTATATTTCAAACTTAAATCCACCTCTTATCATTCTTTTCCAGTAGACATTTTACGTCTGTAATAAGAAAAAAATTCATTAGGAGTAACTTAAAAAAGTTGTTCAACCGTATTATAACCTTTACCTATTGGCCTGTCGATTATTTATATAGAAAAACCTGCCATATAGGCAGGTAAAAGGTATCAATTTTGCCGATTAAAATTTTATGTCTCCCAGATATTCCTGAGCTAAATCTAAGTCACTGGGTTTATCCACATCCACACCTATCTGGGCATAGGTGGATATGATGGCTTTCCCTTTTATGCCGGTAACCTGATGAAACCTTTTTTCAGCAGCTAACAGGCTTAAAGTCCCGGTTATAAACTTCCATACTAAGCCTAAGCCAAAAAGACGTGCTATAGCCAAAGGGTTTTTTCGTCTGATAACCAATTTTAAGGCCAGATCCAAAAATGTATCAATTAACTGAGTTTTAACCATGAAAAGGTTGCCTCCGGTAAAAACTCCTTCCTTTAGGCGTACATATGTGCGTTTAACACCGGGGAATGCTTTTTCATTGGTTTCTTTGCTGGTCAGCGGATAATAAAAATCACTTTGGCTTTTCTCACAGTGTTTAATAAAATCTTCAATGGCCTCTCTGGTAATAAAAGGTATATCAGTAGGCATGATCAATATTTTTTCACTGGTTGCCTCTTTTTTCAGCAGCTCAACTGCATTGGCAAGACTTTCCACTGCATTATTGCCGCTGGGCACAAAAAACAACAGCTCTTCCCGGGGTAAAATATTCCGCAGCGAATCAACTGGTCCGCTTACTACTATTTTTCTTATTCCGGGGCACTGTCGAACCGCATTATATACAAAATAGATCATCGGATAATTGCCAATAATTATCAATGCCTCATTATCATAAGGTGCAATTTTCTTCAGTTCACTGCTACTCTCACCACCAGCAAGAATAATAGCATCATACTGCATTTGCTTTTCCTCCGTTAATCAACTAATGGAAATCCTTCATTCTTTAATGATTCAATTAGTATGCTTTCAGCGTTTTCTATATGTTCCTGAGCGGCCTGCCTGGCCATTAATATGTCCCGTGACTGAATTGCCTCTACGATACCGCGGTGCTCATCCAGCGACTGTTTCATTCTGCCGGGCATGGCCAGTGAAGATGTTCTAAACCTTTGGATCTGTTCTCTCAGGTTACTGATAATAACTATGAGTCGCTCATTACGGCTGGCTCCGTACAAAGCTTCATGAAATTTGGTATCTATCTCCACCAGTTTTTCCATGTCATGTTTGGCTATGGCTTCCGCTTTTTCCACCAGGTGTCGTTCCATTTCCTCCAGTTCTTCGTCCGTAATGCGCTCTGCCGCCAATGCTGCAGCTAATCCTTCCAGGGCAATTCTGATTTCAAAAACATCGGCTACGTCTTTCATAGACATATCAGCAACATATGCTCCTTTACGGGGAACCATAACGATAAATCCTTCCAGTTCCAGTTTACGCAGTGCTTCGCGCACTGGGGTACGGGATACTCCCAGCTCTTCAGCCAATTGGATTTCCATCAGTCTTTCCCGCGGTTTTAAAACCCCATTGATAATTGCTTCTCTGATTGCTTCTAAAACCAGTTCCCGTAAGGGTTTATAAGACTCAAGGTTTACTGGCACCAGTCTTTGTTCACCCATCTAATCACTCCTATAATATGATGTAACCAGAAATACCTGCCTATATGTTTTCTGTAGCACATTAGCAGCTATTTCAGCCTTGTATTGGTCAGGAAAAATACCAAATACAGACGGACCGCTGCCTGACATAAGGGCATTGATTGCACCGATTTCTTTAAGCTGATCTTTTATCAGATTGATTTCATGATACTTCTTCGTTGTTACTGATTCTAAATCATTATTCAATTGGCTGGCTATTTCAATAATATTACAGTCCTGCCAGGCTTTAATGAATGCTGCTATGTCAGGAGATTGCTGTTTGTTATCAAATTTATAATTTTGGTAGACTTCAGCTGTAGAAACTTGAAATTCTGGTACAACTAATACTAAATTTAGCTCTGGCCCCTTGGCAACCGTGTTCAGTTTTTCTCCTCTTCCCCTTGCTAAAACGGTTGTACTGCTAAGGCAGAAGGCCACATCCGATCCAATTTCGGCTGCCATTTTCTGAAGAGTGGTCAAAGAAAGCTGTAACCCGAATAAACGGTTCAGACCCGAAAGTACTGCTGCTGCATCTGTACTGCCGCCTGCCAACCCAGCTCCTACAGGTATATTTTTCTCTATTATAATATTAACTCCTGCTTTTATTCCATTCTTTTCCATAAATAAAGCAGCCGCTTTATACGCAAGGTTCTCTTGCCCCGATGGAATAAGTTTACTATTGGTTGCTACGGTTATATCTTTTCCACTTAATTCAATACTAATTATATCAATTAGGTTGATCTGATGCATAATGGTTTCCAACTCATGATAACCATCATTTCTTTTGTGCAGGATATTTAGAATCAAGTTTATTTTAGCTGGTGCTTCAACTATTAGTTTCTTCATTTGGAAGAACCTCCTGTAACATCCATTATATAACGCGATAATATAAAAAGGAACGGTTTACCCGTTCCCAGGAAAGAGGAGGGGGGAGTTATATGTTAAGCAATTAATCCTATTCACTAAACCTGAGGCCTTTAGGAAGAAGTTCTAAACATTTTAGAGTGACTTCTGCTTCTTCTGGGGTATCCAAGCTTATTCCTTTTTCAGAAGAAGATACCATACATAAAGGGGGGAATAATACACACCACCAATTCTTTCCATTCCCTTGGCCAATCACAATACGAACGGCAGGATAACTGCCGGCAGGAAATATAATATTGCCGTAAGACTTTAAAGGAAAATCATATTCTCCAACATAAACCTGTACAGGATAATCATATCCCTGTTCCCTTATAGTTTTTTCGGCTTCAGCTTTTATCAGCGGCATCCGCATTATCGCGTGATCCCTCGCTTCATCCGCACTTTCTAAATCTGAAAATTCAGCTTTCATTACCTTAACTACCTGATCTTTGACCTGTAATTTCAAAGCCTGGTCACTGCTGCTGTCACTATTGGCTACCACATGTAAACGCAGAACTTCCCTGTTAAGCGGTTTATTGCCTTCGGCTAATACATAAGTTCCACAAAAAACAAAGCAAATTATCATGATGATTCCAGTAACTTTTTTTAGCATCATCCCACCTCATTCCCTCTTTTATATTGAATTATTTCCGAAAAATGCTTTTTTAAAACGAAACTTATTAAATATAATTAGGATTACTTAAATAAGCCACTTTTTATAAATTGAAATTATGCCGCGAATCTTTTCACATTTTAGTGTTGACAGGGATTGTGAATTAAATTACAATATAGACATTAAAGAGTTTGCACTCTCATTCCCCCCCAAATGCAGATTCTTTTTCATTATCCAATTCCCCCCCGGGAATTGAAAGACATCACCAGCCATGAGGTGGTGTCTTTCCCTTTTCTGAGTTAAATTTTCCATAGAGCGTATTTATAGATATAATTTAATAAATAGGTGATAAGGAGAATTTATATGTCTGTTATAAATTTAGCCCCAAGAAAAATCTATTACGAAAAATATCCTGCTACAAAACCGAAGGGCACTATCATTTTTATTCATGGAAGTGGTGGCACCTCACAGGTGTGGCGTGAACAAGTTAAAGAATTAAGCAGGTTTTGGGATTGTATAAGCATTGATTTACCAGATCATGGTGAATCATCGGGGCCAGTGTGCGCAAGTGTAGGTGAAGCAGCATCCCTTTTAAGAACTTTTATTACAGAGCAATGTTTGTTAAAGCCTTTATGTATTGTCGGGCATTCCCTGGGTGCTGCAATAGCATTGCATTATGCCCGCTATTTTGCTGATGATTTGAAGGCTTTTATTCTTATTGGGGGCGGGGCTAAACTTAAGGTTCTGCCGCAAGTCTTGGAGGGTCTGGCCAGAGGCGAAATGAATGAAGCTTTTGCCCGTATGACTTTTTCTCCCCTGAGCGATCCCACTCTAATCGAAGCAGAAGTAATAACATATATGCAAAACTCTCCCGCGGTTCTCTATGCTGATTTAAGTGCCTGTAATGAATTTAATTTCACTGATCAGTTAGCTGCAATAACCCTTCCTGGTCTTATTATCGTAGGAAAAGAAGATGTACTTACACCGGTAAAATACGCCGAGTACTTAAAAACCCATTTGGCTGGTGCCTCATTGGAAGTAATAGAGACAGCGGGACACTTTACTATGCTGGAAGATCCTGCTGCAGTCAATACGGCAATCATTGAATTCATAAATAAAATAGGAACCTAATCATACCTGGTCTGATAAAAAGAAGCTCAGCTTACCCCCAATTTTTTTAATCAAAATGAATTACTTGCTTAGCGCTATCGGTGAAGGGCTTTCTTATTTCAATTGTCAAAAGCAATTAAAATAATATGTAAAAACAGTAATAACCAGCCTTTAACAGGCTGGCTTTCACCAGAACGCATAGTTATAACCTGATGGAATTATGAAATAACTAAGCTACCACAATGTTACATTTTATTATTTATGCTGTTCTTTATCCTCCCTGGCCAGATATTCACGAATGATCATTCTCACCAATGCGCTTCTGGAAATTTGCTGCTCTCTGGCCATTTTTTTTATGTCTTCAACTTGTTGCAAAGTCAAGTAAAAGGTTGCATGTTCAAACTTATCAGTAGCCATTTTGCCCCCCTCCCGCCACGATGCTTCGTTTGGCCAATTAGTCTTTGTGGATATTATATGCAAATTATCATTGTTCGGTTACAAACTACACTGCAGCCCTTTTTTAAGCTTTTGCAGATGAGCAAGCATTGCTCTTCGACCAGCTCTTATAATAAATGGCGCTTTATATAATTCATCCAGGCGGACATCTGGCACATTGGGATATATACATAAATCAGCAAATAACGTTTCAGCTGTATCAGATGTTTCATAAATCAAAATATCTATTGCTCGGCCAATGATCTGAGGAATACCGGAAACCCTTTCCACATAGCTTTCTTTTCCCAGATTTACAGTTGTAATAAACTCTGCACCCATAGCTAACTGAATGGCAACTGGCACCACAGCTTTTAATCCACCGTCAACCAAGGACATCCCATTGAACCTTCGGGGTACAAACACACCCGGTATGGAAGTGCTGCATCTTACAGCTTCACTTAGCAGTGCGTCCTGGACAATAACTGCCTGGGAATTAGCGGTTGGATAATCTTGATTACAAAAGATGACTTCCTGACCAGTATTGATATCACATGCGATTATTGCCAAGGGTATTTTAACCTGACCCAGACTTTGGTAATTGGTTAAATAAGCTACTTGAGATTCAAGCTTTTCTCCTTTTATAAGGCCATCAAGGGAATAGTTTTCACCAGGAATCATTAAACTTAAGCCATATCTGATAATTCCGGTTATATTGTAATCCAGATAATCACTGGGCTTTAGATTCAATACGACCTCTTCCATCCTGTATGGTGACATACCACTGGCAAATAAGGCGGCTATTATGCTGCCGGAACTAGTTCCTGAAATACTGGCTATAGGAATTTTATTCTCCACTAACACTTGTAAAACCCCGATATGAGCCAATCCCTTTAAACCGCCGCCGCCTAAAACTAATCCCAGCCTTTTCACTAGCAACCTCCTGTTATAATCAGGTAACTTCTCCAGGTTTATTGATCTCTTGGTCTTTTTCTAAACAGCTCCCGGCTGTTTGGCTTCTGTATCAACGATTACAGATACCTAAAACATCTTTGTTACGGGTTGAAGAGTCAACACGCTCACGTGGTTTGGCAGCAATTAGGTTTTTATTATGAACTTTTTTATCCACAGAATGTGATAAATCATGAAGCATTTTTTTCCGCTCCACTTTTTTTACTTGTACTTTCATTTTTCACCCTTTGCCTTTAAAGCTTATTCACTTAAAAATTAACAAAATCTAATGCCCGGCTTCACTGCCGGGCATTAGAAAGATGCTATTTTTCAAATTCTGCTTCCGGTTCTATTTCCCCAAACACTATAACGTCGTGCATTTTGCCCAATTTAACTGTAATATCCACAAATACTCTTAAACCGATACAAGTTCCATTAATCGGAGTAACCAGGTTGCACGGATTGCTGGAGTCTTCACAATTACCCCTTATCTCGAAATCAAAACTCCAATTTTTAAGAATAACTTCAGAGGTTTCAATTTCAGCCCGGAATTCTTCAATGGTCAACGGCGGATCAAATTCATCCAATTCAATAGATTGTTCAAAACGATCACAAATGGTAATGATTTGATATTCATTATCTACCACTACAAAAAGAATAACCTCATAGTCAATGAATATTTTTACACGGTTAAATGCCAAGTCTTCTCCTGCTTGAATAACCTTGACTTTAATATCCTCAACAAACGATACTTTTCCGCCTACTTGCTCATCTGGCACACAAAACAAGGTGTCTAATACCTTAACCTGTCTCTGAATGAATTTGGCTTTGATGACTTTAGCGAATAAATCTAACATACAACCATCTGGAAATTCGCATTTCAAACCATTATTATTCATCTTTCTTACTTTCCCTCCCTTATCTCTAATCTTCTTACTTGCATCGAGGCAAGTATCGGTAGAAATTTGTCTTTGCAATTTCTAGGATATCCTATGATACAGGGGTACTAAATGTGCGCACTTGATAGATTTTTTTAACCTTTTTCTACTATAAAAAGAGACAACATCACTGGCTCCCAGGTTCGATCATAATGTGCTGACACTCGATTGTGCCATCACAATAAATTGGTATACCTCTGGCTCTGGCTGCTTCGCAAAAACCAATATCTTCCCCGCCAAACCTGGCTGAATAATACACTTTATGTTCAGCTATCACACTGCGGTGTATCATGTAGGCTGCACCAGTAACATCAACAGTAAAAATACCTTCACGGGAAAAATCTTTTATATGCTGATAAGAACCGGCAGGCGTTTTTTTCATAACATTGTAAATACTATTATCATTGATATGATGACCATTGCAGACTAAGGCAGAGATGATCTGACAATTTCTGCTGAGAAGCCGGTTAATAATATCAGGAGGGATCAGGATATCGCTGTCAACGGACAGTAAATATTCACAATCTGACCGATAAAATTTCTCCAATAACATGTTACGTAATTTAGCCAATTGCTCGAAACGGTATGCTCCTCTTTTATGCCCATTGAAGTTAGTTGCCGTTGTTTTTACTATCTGTACTGGTGAATAACTGCGGCGGGCAAAATCATTTAAAATGCTTTCTGTATCATCTACTGAGTCATTGACAATAAAGCAGAAGTTAAGTTTATCAGATGGATAATCAATATTTTCCAGGCTTTCCAGATAATCCGGCAATATCCACGCTCTATTACGTACCGGACAGCCAATTAAAACCGATTTATCATTCACTATTATGCGCTCCTTCTGACTCTTTCAGTTTTAAAACGAAAAGTTGTGCGGTTTTTAATAATCAATACCCCTCGGTGAATAACCTGAGTACTGCCTTGTTTTTTGCCAAATACAATCGCTGGCTTTGAACCAACCTTGAATTTATAAGCCGTACCACGGGAAATTATTAATTGCCTGGAAGGAGCAAGATTGATTCGGTAGGAACCAAAGGATTTGGGAAAGTTATCTTTAAGGGATTTGATGTCAGGTAAAGGCTTGGATTTCTCTATTCCTTTAGCTGCTAAATGATTCTGGATAATACTAATTATTTGTTGGGCTCTTTCCCGCCATGAATTGCTTCTGGCTAATTCCATACGCTGCTGACGACGTTCAGGAGAATCATCAGCAAGGGCCCTGGTAATATTACTGAAGAATTCATTATAATTATTGGAATAATAAATCAACCCTTCGAATTGTTTAGCTTCCGGCAAAGCTGTAGTGACAACCGGCATGCCAACCGCCATGTACTCCCACATTTTAATAGGGTTAACAGCCTCCACCATACTGGATAGTTTAAAGGGAATAATGCCCACATCAAACATCTGGGCATAGTATACCAATTCAGTGTAATGCTTAAAGCCCAGCCAATGAAGATTAGGATGCTGAGGCAGATCATTAATGTTATATTTTGGTCCGATCATTACAAAACTATAATTAGGAAAATTCCGTGCCATTTGATCAATAAGTTCAAAATCACACCAGGTTGCTAAAACCCCGATATAACCTATTATTGGCCGCTTAATATCTTGCATTTCCTGAGGAATAGGCAAAGTGCGGGAACTAGCCTGGGAAAAAAACTCAAAATCACACCCATTTGGAATTAAATAGGTATTAACATTTAACATTTTGGCCATATTAAATAATTTTTGCGAAGTTGCTAAAACAACATCAGCCGTTCTTACTGCATGATCGTAATAAGGCTTCCATCCCTCAAATTCACCACTGGGCTCATCTACACTGTCAAATACGATCAGTGAAGGTTTATAATTTTTCACCATATCTGAATGAGCTGCGGAAGTATAATAGACAACAGGGTTGATCTGGCTTAAATAGGGGTCGGGTTCCACATTATTAAACAAAAATAAGTTGGGGCTGACTTGTTCGATACCTTTGCTTCTTTTCATGTTAGGTCCAGGCCAGTTAATATAATAGGCAGGTGTTCCCAGCTGTGAAAAACCTTTCATTATTTGTTGAGGACGCTGGACAAGATAATCGAAATCAAGTGTGGGCGGGTACAGAATACAGCTAATATTGGACATCTAGTATCCTCCTAATCATGGATATTTATTTTATTTGTGCTTTAATATGCTATGCCAGCAGTGTTTATAAGGTGTCAAAAAATAGTAGGTTAAGTAGTAGCAAAGACCAGGCTTTGTACCTGGTCTTTGCTACTATTTTGAAAAATTGTCTATTCGGATGCTTCGCCGGCCTATCCTGATATTTAAGTTATTTTTCTCTTTCCTTGAGCTTATGTCATAGGAACCTTTGCTTCGGAGTACGGTAGAGCTTCTGATTCCAGAATATTTAAGCGCCATTTTTTTGAATCGATTACTGAACCTTATTCCCAGAGGATTTTGTATGGTCGGTGCTACCAACGGCCCAAAAAGTCTTTCTGTTAACATGGGTAAGTAGTTTTCAATTCTTTTGTGGTAAGTGTGTTTTTCATAAACTTCACGCTGACCTTGCAAAGCAATCTTTTCCCGCAATTCAGGATGAGCCAGATAATAATTGACTAAGTCTACGGTTTCCTCGGCGCTGTTTGACCAAACTAAGTGATAATGATTTTTAAACATACTTTCAATGGCCGGAGTCCATTGTGTCAAATGGAATCCACAGCTGCCAAGTACTTCAAAGGTCCTCATGCTCATCATGGTAGTAGAATTAGTAACTGAATGTAAGCCTAAAATTATAGGCACACTGGCACAGACCACAGGCAGGTCTTCACTGCCTAAATATCCTCCGTAAAATCGAGAATCAATATGAAAAGGCCTGGTCTGGTCCAGCCACCATTCATTGCCATAAATTTTTATACTATAATTAGAATCCATTAGTGGTTTTAAAATGTTATTAGCCCCTGCTATACGATCCTTGAATTCAGAATAATTGTTGCCCACAAAAACTATATCATGATTAAAACGAGGATCAGAGCTTACACGTTTATGAAAACTGGGATGGCATGCAAAAGGCAGCAGGTGAGCCTGAACACCATTTTCTTCGTATTTTGCAATGGATTCCTGGCAGGTAGTAAAAACAAACTCTGATTTTAAAGCATGAGGTAATGATAGATAATTAAAAAAGATAGGATCTTCAATGGCCCAAAAAATATGAGGGGTGTTTCTTTCGGAAAGGAACGGAAAAAGAATGTTATAGGTATCCCAGCCACCATCATTAAAAACATAATCAGGCTGAAATTCCTCAAAAACATTTATCCAGTTCGGATCATGCACTATCTGGGTAAAGCGTACATCAACGCCGAAATCTGCAAAAGCCTGCCCAATCCCATGGGTTATTACCGGCGCATTATTAGTAAAAAGTATTTTCACAAAACCTACCCCTTTTACTTATTATTGCTAATATTTTATGCGTAAAAGCAAGAGCAGGTTCCCTGTATTAGAGACTATTCATAAACATTCTTTTAATACGGCTTCCCAGATTCATTTGATCTTCTTGTCTCATTTCTGGTGTGTTTAATCTTATTGATCCACCAGTATAATAACTATGTTCTGATTTATCTGTGTTAATATTTTGCCTTAATTGACTCTGCAATTTTTCAATTAAAGCTTGATGTTCTTTTCTTTCTCGATTAAGTATGGCATTACGGTTTTCAGCTTTCCATAAACCTCTTTTCAGGCTCGTGATATCCCGTTCATAAAAAAACAGCTGTTTTCTTAATTGACCGTTTTCATTTTCAACATGTGCTACTTCACTTTCAAGTTTTTCCAAAGCAGCTTTTAGAGCATCTGCAGCTTTTTCTCCATTGACAGCAGGTGAAATTTCAATAATTTGCTCCTGAGTAGCTATGATAGAATAATTAATGTAGAAATCAATGTGTATTTCTTTGCCCAGCAGTTCTCCAAAACCTTCACAATCAATGTTTGTAAGCTTCATATAAACATTTTCGTTATTGTTAATGGCACGATCGAATTCCGTTATAGATAATTTTTCATTACACTGATCATACCATGTGATCAGTTTCAGTTCAGCCATTTCGTCTTCCAGTAAACATAAAATTTCCAGCTTAAAGAAGACTTGTACCGAATGCCCTTGTATGATAGCTTCGCTCTGTCGCACTTTTATCTTTACATCTTCAACAGAATTAAATTTATTATCCAGCCTATACTTGGTTACACCTTTTATTCTATGCTTCTCATTCAATTGCGCACTGATTACCGGCGACCAGATCAATAAAGGTTTATCCACAAAACCACCTCTTTATTACTAATACTGCTGTTTCATTTATATTAGCAACTCCTTCACAGTATGTTTAAACAACGCTTTTTGGACAAAGAAAAAGCTGTATTACAAAAACACAGCTCAAATACTCTTTTGTTGTTTAGTTGTTGGCTGAAGCAATTTTTATTTCCGCATCCTGGTTATCGTAAACGAATAGCTCAACTGTTTCAGTAAGAACATCAGCGTAAGAATATGAAACTCTTCGTTCTACTCTTCTTTCATCCAGTTTTACAACGAATATATTGGGGTAAATAGATTCAAGCACACCTTCTTTTTCTATTATACGGTTTCTTCCCCGGTTAGCTTTCAATCTGATCTTGCTTCCTACAAAAGACTCCAAATCCTTTTTTATATCGGATAAAGCTCTTGGAGAATTCACTGAACCACCTTCTTTATTCATTATATCATAGTAATTTTACCTTATATCCCTAGCTATGTCAACAGCGAAACAAATAGTATATAAAATAATTTAGGCTGTGTCAACTATATATTTTAGATTAGTGTGCTAAATTTGGGAGTTGTCTGTTAAATTTTCTTATATAAATTTTTCTCCAGAAATGCATTTGCCAAGCTGGCAAAATCTTCGAGGTCTAAAGTTTCAGGACGCCTTGCTGGTGAAATGTTTATTTCTTCTAATATGTTTTTGGCTAGTGTTTTATCACAGCTAAAATAATCAGCCGCAATGTTCAGCATGGTTTTCCGGCGTTTTTGAAAGGCGAATTTCAGCAGCATTATAAACTCCTTCTCCTGATTAACTTTCACTCTCTTACCAGACGATGGAATTATCTTTATTACAGTTGACTCTACTTCGGGGCGGGGGTAAAAACAAGAGGGTGAAACATTCATCAAGAACTTTGCCTGGGCATGATAGGCTACTGTCAAAGTCAATAGACCGTAATCCTTTCCGCCCGGTGCTGCCATAATTCTTCCAGCTACTTCTTTTTGCATCATTAAAATGGCAGATTTAAGATTTGGACATTGTTCCAGCAATTTAAAAATAATAGGGGTGGTAATATTATAAGGAATATTCGCGCATACAGTATAATTTGGTACAGATTTTAATTGAAAAACTTTGGTAAGCTCTTCTTCAATGTCAGTTGCCATTATATCCTGAAAAATTAAATGTACATTATCATAAGGTGATAATACCTGTCTTAAAGCAGGTTCCAGTGAATAATCTATGTCAATTGCCAGAACACCTTTATGCTGAATTGCCAATTCCTCGGTTAATGCTCCCAACCCTGGTCCTATCTCTACAATATATCCATTATGATCAGCGCTGGCGTATTTTGCTATTTTACTTAATATGTTTCCATCTACTAAAAAATTCTGTCCCCATCTTTTTTTGGGTCTAATATTATTTTGTCGCATCAGTTCACGTAATCCAGATATGGTAGAAGGTTTTTTCATGATTTATAACCTCATGTGTGCTTTTTAGGTTATTATACTACATACCCCTTAGCAGACATAAAAAAACCCGAATTCTTCATTCGGGTTTAGACTGTTAAAAAGCTGGCATTTCTCGCTGTAAATCATTACCCAGATTCTTGATATCGTTATCAAAACTGCGAATAGGTCTTCCTTCTAATAAACCTGCTGCTACATCATTTATTCTTTCTATCAGTCCAGGGTCACTGGTCACCAATACTTGTGTGATCCTGGAATCTGCCCCTCGCAGACGGTTAGCTACTGTTTGTTTAATACTTTTTATTTTATTCGCATCGTTTATATTATCTTCCATAGTTAGTCCTAACATTACAACTAGTCCGGTGCTGTTGTTAATATTGTTGTCTGTGTTAGTGGTTAACCCGGCACTTGGAGCTAGGCTCTCAGGAGTATTCATTCCCTGATTATTGTTGATGCGGTTGCTATTATTTGCATTGGTACCTGTGGCATTCCCCGGGTTCATATTATTGGTTGTTGGATTGTTGGGTAAAGCAGAACGTGGTGCTGTACCAGTCATATTATTTGGTGCGGTGTTGGTATTTTGATTGTTATTCATATTATCATTTTGAGTCATTCCAATACTTGATACGATTACTGAAGCATTTTTTACTCCCTCGATTTCCTCCGCTAGATTAGACAATCGGCCTGCCAGAACTCTTCTTTCATTTTCTGTCATTTCGTTGTTCATATCGGTTTGATTATTATTGGGGTCTGCTGGTCTTCTTGCAGCTTGTTGTTGACAACCGATCAGTAATATACTTGCCATTAAAATAATAATTAAGCTAATACTTATTTTTTTTGTCATTCTTTCACCTCCTTTATATTACCCTAATATAGTGTTTTGTCTTTTTAGTTATTTAAAACGAGGGAAAAAATGCCAAAAAAAACACTCCCCGGTTTGCAGAGAGTGTTTGCCTTTAAGCCGCCTAATCGAGTATATATACTTTTACAGTTCTTCGTCCCCAGCTAAGACACTGAGAACGGTCTTCCATAAATAAGTCTATTCGATCTCCTTTGATGGAACCACCTGTATCCGCAGCCTGGGCGTATCCATACCCTTCCACATAAAGACGTGTACCAAGGGGTATTACGCTAGGATCAACAGCTATCAATCCTACAGCCGGTTGTTTTCCAGTAGCAGTTCTATTTCCGGTATAAGTATAAGCAGATGCTGACATGTAACGGGCTTCTCTGAAATTCATAGTGGTACCGCTACGAGAAACATTTGTAATTGATCCCATAGCTACTACTCGGTTTACTGGTTCTGTGACGATTTTACTATCGACTACTTCTCTTTTGACTTCCTGCCCGTTATGATACACTATTTTTACAGTGTTCAGCGCCAATCCGTTCTTGCCCGCTTGAATTGTACGAGTAAGCCCCTTTTCCAGAGTATTATCAATTGTTCTTTCCAACCTAAATTCAACTGGTTCCTCTACCTTAATTTCTTCGGTAGTCACTCTTATTACTTCAATCTCCTGATTAGGTTTGGTTTTGTCAGTAAGTACCGTTTTGACCACATCTTCTTTCCCAATTTTGATACCAGCTAGTTCAATAGCCTCTTTTACCGTTACTGGAGTTGAAATAATTTCCCGGGTTTGACCATCGGCAATTACTTTTACTTTAAAAGCCCTGGTGACTTTTATGCTTGTTTCTTTTTCCAGAACGCTGGTCAACGCTGGCTCTACTACATCCTTTTCCCTCAAACTAATTTGATTTTTCTCTAACACATCTGCTACTGTTCGCGCAAAATACGCACGTGTCTCGATCTTTTTACCATCTACATATATGGTAACCGGCTTTTGTAAGGCAAAGAATTGACTTCCCAAGAGTAACCCTATGCTGA